>CAZTGN010000103.1:0-7282 GCA_964613275.1 uncultured Conexibacter sp.
GAACAGCCAGGTGTCGGCGCCGAGCTGCTCGTAGACCCAGTCGAAGCCCTCGGGTGAGAGCGGCGAACCGGTCGAGCCGACCGCGCCGAGCCGCGAGATGTCGCGGCCGGCGGCGGGCTCGACCCCGGCCTTCATGCAGCTCGCGATGAAGCTGGCGCTCGTCCCGAACGTCGTGATCCCGGCATCGGCGGCGAGCTGCCACAGCGTTCCGAGGTCGGGGTGGCCGGGGTTGCCGTCGTAGAGGACGATCTCGGCCTCGGTCAGCAGCACGCCGACGAGGAAGTTCCACATCATCCAGCCGGTCGTCGTGAACCAGAGGACGCGGTCGCCGCGCTGGGCATCGACGTGGAGGTTCATCTTCTTCAGGTGCTCGAGGAGCATCCCGCCGTGGCCGTGGACGATCGGCTTCGGCAGCCCGGTCGTCCCCGACGAGTAGAGGACCCAGAGGGGATGGTCGAACGGCAACGGCTCGAAGCGGAGCTCGGCATCGGCCGGGCCGAGGAAGCCGTCCTCCCAGCCGCTGCCGTCGAGGTGGCCGTAGCGGACCGTGCGCCCGAGCCCCCCGATCCCGGAGCCGATCGCGGCGACCTCGGCGGCGCGGTCGAAGTCGCGCCCGCCGTAGCGGTAGCCGTCGACGGCGAGCAGGACCTTCGGCTCGATCTGGGCGAAGCGGTCGACGACGCTGCGGACGCCGAACTCGGGCGCCGCCGAGGACCAGATCGCGCCCAGCGAGGCGGTCGCGAAGAAGGCCGGGATCGTGGCCAGGATGTTCGGCATGTAGGCGGCGACGCGGTCGCCGCGGCCGACTCCGGCGGCGATCAGCCCGGCCCGGACCCGCGCGGTCTCGGTGGCGAGCTCCCCCCACGTGCAGGCCTCGAGCCCGCGCAGCTCGGAGGCGTGGCGGATCGCGATCGCGTCCGGGTCGCGGGTGGCGAACGCGTGGCCGGCGTAGTTGACGGCCGTGCCCGGGAACCAGCGGGCGCCCGGCATCGAGCGGTCGGCGAGGACCTCGCCGTGGTCGCCGGCGACGTCGAAGTGGGACCAGATCAGGGCCCAGAAGCGCTCGATGTCGGCGACCGACCAGCGCCAGAGCTCGCCGTAGTCGGTGGGCAGTCCGTGGGCGCGCGCGAAGGCGGTGATCTGCGCCCGCTCGATCCGTTCCGGAGAGGGCGTCCAGAGCTGCTTCGGGGCGGCTTGCGGCATCGCGTCCATCGTATGCGGAGGAATGGGCAGGGAGTCCGCGGGGTATAGATTCAGCGAGTTACCGAGATCGACAAGGAGACAAGCGAATGGCCTACGAAGTTCCCGACCTGACCTACGGCTACGACTCGCTCGAGCCCCACATCGACGCGGAGACGATGCGGATCCACCACGACAAGCACCACCAGGCCTACGTCGACAAGGCGAACGCCGCGCTCGAGGGGACCGAGTGGGCCGACCGGGACGTCGAGGACGTGCTGAGGTCGCTCGACAGCCTCCCCGCCGACAAGCAGGGCCCGGTCCGCAACAACGCCGGCGGCCACGCCAACCACAGCTTCTTCTGGCTGATCATGTGCCCGGACGGCGGCGGCGAGCCCTCCGGCGCCCTCGCCGACGCGATCACGGCGAAGTTCGGCGGCTTCGACGCCTTCAAGGAGGAGTTCAAGGCGGCGGGCGTCGGCCGGTTCGGCTCCGGCTGGGCGTGGCTGGTCCACGACGGCGCCGGCCTCGCGGTCACCTCGACGGCGAACCAGGACTCGCCGATCTCGAGCGGCCAGACGCCGCTCTTGGGCGTCGACGTCTGGGAGCACGCCTACTACCTCAAGTACCAGAACAAGCGCCCCGACTACCTCGACGCCTTCTGGAACGTCGTCGACTGGGACGAGGTGGCCAAGCGCTACGACGCCGTGGGTTGAGCCGGAGTCGATGCCGGGCGCGCCTGCTCGGGCAGGTGCCCCGGCTCGGCGCCCTCGCGCGGGGGGACGAACGACATCGCCCGCTCGGCCATCGCGGTGATCGTCAGCGACGGGTTGACTCCGGGGTTCGCCGGCATCGCCGCGCCGTCGCAGACGAGCAGGTTCTCGTAGCCGTGGACGCGATGGCGCCCGTCGACGACGCCGGTCGTCGCGTCCGGTGAGATCACCGCGCCGCCGAGGATGTGGGCGGTCGTCGGGATGTTGAAGAGCGACTCGGTGACGCCGCCGGAGGGGATGCCGCCGATCCGGTCGGCCATCCAGCGGGTGACGTCGGCGGCGGCCGGGATGTATCGCGGGTTCGGCTTGGCCGGGTCCTCCTCGGTCTGCAGCTTCACCCCGGAGCCGACGAGCTTCTTCTTCGGGACGAGCCGGAGCGCGTTGTCGAGCGTCTGCATGACGAGCAGGATCACCGTCCGCCGCGACCAGCTCCGAGGATCGGCGATCCGCATGAGCTGACCCGGGCGCCTGACCGCGGCCGCCGCCCACTGCAGCATCCGCGACGGCGGACCGCCCTCGCCGGTCATCAGCGTGTAGAGGCCGCTCATCGCGTCGCCGGCGCGCCCGTAGGTGACGACCTCGACGTGGGTGTCGGGCTGCGGGTAGATCGAGGAGGTGATCGCGATCGAGTTGGCGAAGTCGCGCGCGTCGTCGGGCGCGGTGACGGCCATGATCGACTCGCTGTTGGTCCGGACCATGTGTCCGAGGCGCTCGCTGAGCCGGGGCAGGTCGCCGGCCTCCTTGCAGTCGCGCAACAGCCGGTTGGTTCCGAGCGCGCCCGCCGCCACCACCACCGCTCGTGCGGTCAGCCTCCGGCGCCGCTTGCGGAGCCATGCACCCGAGCGCTCACTCACGACCTCATAGCCGGCGCTGCCGTCGCCGGGCCCGAGCGGGCGGACCGAGGTGGCCTGGCGCTCGGGCATGACCTCGGCGCCAAGCCGCTCGGCGAACCAGAGGTAGTTCTTCGGCAGGTTGTTCTTCGCGTTGTTGCGGCAGCCGACCATGCAGGAACCGCACTTGATGCAGCCGCTGCGGCGTGGGCCCTCGCCGCCGAAGTACGGATCCTCGACCTCGACCCCGGGCTCGCCGAGGAAGACACCGACCCGGGTCGGCCCCCAGGTGTCGCCGACCCCGATCTGCTCGGCGTACTCGCGGAGCAGCTCGTCGGCGGGGCCGACGTCGTCGTAGGTGGTGACCCCCAGCATCCGCTCGGCGGTGTCGTAGTGCGGCTTCAGCTCCGCGCCCCAGTCGTCGCTCAGCTCGAGCCACTGATCGTGGCCGTAGAAGCTGTCGCGCGCCCGGTACAGCGTGTTCGCGTAGCCGAGGCTGCCGCCGCCGACGCCGCAGCCGCTGGCGATGAAGACGTCCTTGAACAGGGTCAGCCTGAGGATCCCCCGCAGGCCCAGCAGCGGCGCCCAGAAGTAGCGCCGCATGTCCCAAGCCGTCTCCGCGTGGTCGGAGTCGCGGTAGCGGCGGCCGCACTCGAGGACGCCGACGCGGTAGCCCTTCTCGGCCAGCCGCAGGGCGCTGACGGAGCCGCCGAAGCCGGAACCGACGATCAGGTAGTCGTAGTCGAAGTCCGCCCCCGTGGTGCTCGCGAGCTCGGGCATGCCGGGAAGCTATCGCCGCTACCGGCTGTCCGGTCGGTAGCGGCTACGGGAGCGCCGCCTAGAACTTGACCTGGACCGGCTCGCGCTCGGAGTCGTCGTCGATCTCGAAGAACTCGCGGGCCGTGAAGCCGCCGGAGTTGGCGACGATCGAGTTCGGGAAGATCTGGATCTTGGTGTTGTAGGCCTGGACGTTGGAGTTGTAGATCCGGCGCGCCGCCTGGATCTCGTCCTCGATCTCGTTCAGGTCACGTTGGAGCTGCTGGAAGTTCTCGGTGGCGCGCAGGTCCGGGTAGTTCTCGGCGACGGCGCGGAGGTCGGCGAGGGCTCCGGAGAGCTTCGCCTCGGCCTCGCGGGTGGCCTCGACGGTTCCCGCCTTCATCGCCTCGGCGCGCGCCTCGGTCGTCTTCGTGAACACCGCCTGCTCGTGCGTCGCGTAGCCCTTGACGGTCTCGACCAGGTTGGGGACGAGGTCGTGGCGGCGCTTGAGCTGGACGTCGATCCCGCTCCAGGCCTCGTCGACCCGGTTGCGGCTGCCGATGATCGAGTTCCTGATCAGGATCCAGATCAGGACGCCGAGCAGGACCAGGGCGGCGATGACGATGATGACGACGGTCATCGGCGAACACTCTAACCACTGCCGAGGCGGTCGTGCCGCGCGGCGCGGCTAGGATGCGGCGATGGGAGCCGGATCCGAGCGCGAGGCCTGGATCGCGGCCGTCAAGGCGGTCGCCTCCGACCGCGGCCTCGCCTACGAGGAGGTCGGGGGGATCAACCCGCGCGACGCGCCGGCGGCGCTCTGTCCCGGCGGCGCCAACCGGCTCACCGGCGAGCTCGCGCCCGGCTTCTGGGGCGCGAGCTGCGACGCGGACGAGTTCGAGGCCGGAAGCATGCTCCGCAAGGCGGTGTTGCCGGCGGCGGTGCTCGCGAAGGCGCACATGCCCGATCTCACCGAGGTCGTGCCCGCATTCGACGTCGAGTCGATCGAGCGGGCCCCGGATGAGCAGCTGCGGCGCCTGAGCCGCCTCCGGGTCGAGTTCGAGAGCATCGAGTTCAACCGGCGGTTCATCGCCACGGTCCCCTCCGGCCACGACCCGATCGCCGTCCGCGAGCTGTTCAGCCCCGGCTTCCTCGACTGGACGACCTCGATCGACCGCCAGGTCGGATTCGGCGCCTCCGAGCGCCAGCTCTACTTCCTCTGGCGCCTGCGCGAGCGCAGCCGCCCCGAGCTCGAGCTCGCGCTCGACAATGCAGGCGAGCTCTTCCGCCGCGTGCGTCTCGAGATGGAGGAGTCGAACGTGGCCACCTATCCGGCCGGCCCCTGGCACGCCGGAATGGAGCCTTTCCCGAGCTGAGCCCCCGCCGGGCGGCGAGAGGGGGCGGTGCTCCGGGCGAGGTCCCGCCGCGCCACGGCCTCGGACGAGCGCCTACTCCTCGACGAAGCCGGGGTCGCCGGGCAGCAGGACCTCGAAGTCGCCGCCGTCGCCGCGGACGCGCGGGGTGATCGCCTCGATGCGGCGGCGGGCGGCGGCGGCGAGGACGGCGGCGGCGTCGACGAAGCCCGCCAGCTCCTCGAGGTGCTTCAGGGTCGGGAAGGAGAGCTCGAAGCGATCGGCGGCGTGGTCGGCTAGCGCCCGCCCGGGGCTGATCCAGCGGGCCGCGTCGACCTCGGAGCGGTCCGGTCGCGGCGCCGCCCGCGGCGGCGCCGGTGCGACGTAGAAGCGGGTGTCGAAGCGGATCGGGACGACCTCGGGCGTCACCCACCGCGACCAGGGCTGAAGCGTCGCGGCCTCGAGGTCGATCGACGCCTCCTCGCCGAGCTCGCGCGCTCCACAGACGCGGTGGGCGAGCTCATCCGGCTCGAGGTCGAGCTCGTCGGCGCCGGCAGCGGCATGGTCGGCGGGGTCGACGGCGCCGCCGGGGAACACCCAGACGCCCGGCATGAAGCGGGCCTCCGATCCCCGCCGCAGCATCAGCACCTCCATCTCGGAGCGGCCGCGGGCGGCGGATCGAAGCAGGATCACCGTGGCCGCGGGGCGCGGGATGGGGGCCTGATCCACGCCTCCCACTCTACGTTAGGCTCCCGGCCCGATGAGCGAGACGATCGTCAAGCAGCAGTGGATCTGCACGTCCTGCGGTTACGTCTACGACCCCGACGAGGGCGACCCCGACGGCGGGATCCCGGCCGGAACCGCGTTCGAGGAGATCCCCGACGACTGGTTCTGCCCGGTCTGCGGCGCCCGCAAGGCGGAGTTCGAGCCGCTCGACTGAACCGGCGCCGCGCTAGTCGTCGAGCGCCCGCTCCCGCCGCCGCCGCCGCACAGTGGTGGCGGCCCAGGCGACGAGCGCGACGATCAGCCCGATCGGGGCCGCGACTGCGAGGGTGACGAGCAGCACCCCGGCGACGGTCCGCAGCACGTCGACCGCGTCGTCGAGCCAGTCGCCGAGGTCGCGGTGGCCGCTCGCCGCGGTGTCGCTGGCGACCGTCACCGAGAGCTCGGACAGGCGCGCCCTGCTCGTCAGCCGCTCGTAGGCGGCCTCGGCGCGGGCGATCTCGCGGCGGGCGTCGGCGATCTTCGCCTCGAGCGCGTCGGCCTCGGCCTCGGTCGTCGCGTTGCCGAGCGCCTGCAGGAGCTCCCGGCGTCGCGCCTCGGCGTCGCGGAGCTCGTCCTTGGCGCTGACGACGGGCCTGGTGATGTCGGTCGCGGTCTCGTTCAGCGAGTCGACGTCGGCGAGATCGGTCATCCGGTCGAGCGCGGTGTCGAGGTTGCGGGACGGGATCGTCAGCTCCAGCGTCGCCGCGGCGCCCTCGGGGGTCTCGCTGACCTGCGAGGAGGCGACGATGCCGCCGAGCGAGCGCGTGATCGAGATCACCTCGTCGCTGACGTCGCGGACGTCCTCGGGCTGCGCCGAGAGGCTGAGCTGGGCGTCGCGGTCGAGCTTGCGGTTCTCGGTCCCGGGTGCGATCTTGCCGTCGCGGCGCTGGGCCTCGTATGTCGAGAGGCCGGCGGTCTCGTCGGTGGCCTGCTCGAGCGCGTACGGCGCCGTGGCCGTCTTCTCGGCCGGCCCCGGCACCGAGGTCGCCGCCGTGTCGCCACCGGTGCCACCGCCGCCCTGGTAGACGGCGACGGCGACCACGACGAGGAGCAGCGTGGCGAGGGCGCCCGCCGGCGCCAGCCAGCCTCCGGCTCCACGGGCGCGGCGCTCGCCGCCACCACCGCCGCCGCCGCGGGGGAAGCCCGCGGCGGCGCGCTCGTCGAGGCGCGAGGCCCAGCCCGGGTCCGGGGCGGGCCGATCGTCGCGGAGCAGCAGCGCCAGCTCGGCCAGCGCGGCGTCGCCGGGGTCGGTGGCCCGGCCGGCGAGCGAGTGCTCGATCGTCGCCAGCTCGTGCTCGACCCGCGGGTCGAGCGGCTCGTCGCTACGCAGCCTCATCGAGATCCCTCCTCAGCTTGTCGACGGCCCGGTGCAGTCGCGTGCCGGCGTTGGAAGCGCTGATCCCGAGCACGGCAGCGATCTCGGCGTGGCCCAGCCCGGCGAAGAAGCGAAGCGCGATCAGCTCGCGCTCACGCGGGTCGAGGCGGCCCATCGCCGTGCGCAACGCGGTGCGGCGCAGCGCCAGCTCGGCGCCCTCGTCGGGGGTTGCCGCGGCGAGATCCTCGGGATCGGCCTCGAGGCTCGCGGTCCGCCGTCGCCGTCGCAGCTCGTCGAGCGCCGCGTTGCGGG
>CAZTGN010000103.1:7292-8786 GCA_964613275.1 uncultured Conexibacter sp.
GGGTCGAAGCGGCGGCGGCGGCGATAGGCGCGCTCGAAGGCGAGGGCGGTGACGTCCTCGGCCGCGTGCTCGTCGCGCAGCAGCCCCGCGACGTAGGCGAAGACGTCGTCGCGGCAGGAGCGGTAGAGGTCGTCGAAGGCGAGCGTGCGCTCGGCCGGAGCCTCTCGTGTCGGTGCCGTTGCCACCTGCTGCACACCACTACTACGCTCGCGCGGCCCGTTCATCACGGCCTCGGCCCGGCCGGGCTCAGGGTGGGCGCGTCGGGACGAGCAGCCCGTCGCCGACCCATCCCGCGATGGCGCCGGAGCTCACGCCGCTGCGCGGCCCGCCGGCGGGCGATCGCCGCCGACCGGCAGTCGCTCGATCCCGGCGGGATACGCGGAGGCCACCGCCGCGCGGATCGAGGCGGTGGTGATCGCCACGAGCCGCTCGAGGTCGCGCTCGCTGATCGCCAGCGGCGGCATCAGGACGACGGTGTCGCCGAGCGGCCGCACGATCGCGCCGCGCCGGCGGGCCTCGAGCGTGACGCGATGGCCCAGTCGCAACGCCGGGTCGTGCTCGCCGAGATCGATTCCGGTCATGAAGCCGAGCGTGCGCACCTCCGTCACCTCGTCCATCGACGCGACGCCGGCGAGGAGCTCGCCGAGGCGGTCGATCTTCGGCTGCAGGCGGTCGAGCGTGTGCTCGCGCTCGAAGACCTCGAGGTTCGCGATCGCCGCTGCGCAGGCGAGCGGGTTGCCGGTGAACGTGTGGCCGTGGAAGAACGTCCGGAGCTCCCCGGGCTCGCCGAGGAACCCGTCGTAGACGCGCTCGGTCGTGAGCGTGGCGGCGAGCGGCAGATAGCCGTTCGTCAGCCCCTTGCCGAGGCAGAGGAAGTCGGGTGCGACCTCCTCCCGCTCGCAGGCGAACATCGTCCCGGTTCGCCCGAAGCCGGTTGCGACCTCGTCGCAGATCAGCAGCACGCCGTGCTCGTCGCAGAGCCGCCGCACCCGGCGCAGGTAGCCCGGGGGCTGGACCAGGATCCCGCCCGCTCCCTGGACGAGCGGCTCGACGATCACGGCCGCCGTCTCCTCGCCGTGATGGTCGAGGAGCCTCGCGAGTCCGTCGGCGTCGCCGGGGGCCACGGTTCGCTTCGCGAACAGCAACGGCTCGTAGGCGCCGTGGAAGAGGTCGATGCCGCCGGCCGAGACGGCCCCGATCGTGTCCCCGTGATAGCCGTCGGCGAGCCCGATGAACGAGGTCCGGCGGGCATGCTGTCCGCCCTGCTGCTGCCAGTACTGGAAGGCCATCTTCAATGCGATCTCGGTCGCCGTCGAGCCCGCGTCCGAGTAGAAGACGCGGCTCAGCCCGGCGGGAGCGATCGCAACGAGCCGGGCAGCGAGCTCGGCGGCGGGCTCGTGGGTGAGCCCGAGCATCGTCGAGTGGGCGATCCGGCCGAGCTGGTCGCGGATCGCGGCGTCGATCGCCGGGTGGCGGTGGCCGTGGACGTTGCAC
>CAZTGN010000104.1:0-8756 GCA_964613275.1 uncultured Conexibacter sp.
CGGGCTCCGCGAAACGTTGCGATCGGAGCTGCGACGTCTCAGCAGCGAGCAACAAGCGGCGATCAGACTGAGGATCGTCGACGAGCTTCCCTACTCGGAGGTCGCGAAGAACCTCGACATCTCAGAACAGGCCGCGCGACTAAGGGTCTCCCGAGGTCTGAGCTCACTAACCGCGGCATTGGAGGACAACAAGACCGTAAAGGAGCTGCGCGCATGAACCGAGACAGCACACGCCTGAATGGTCTCGCACGTGTCCGTGAGGAGCTGCGGCATGAATTCGATCACGCGGCCGAAACGGACCGTTCGACACCGAGAGCGCCGAGCAGGCGAGTTCGCTTGTTCGTCGCCATGGGCATCGTGGCCATCGCGGTTCCCGGCGCCGTCGCGGCAGCCGGTGCGTTCGATGGCGACGATGCAACGATCAGCGTTAATGGAGACACCGTGAGCATCAACGGTCAAGCGATCGATTGCCCGGCTGGTCAAGACATCAAAGACGAGCTCGGCCTTGATCCCTGTCGGATCCTGACTGAGCCCGCGCCCGCGCCGCTCAGCGAACGGCCTTCGAGTGGTGGCTCATTCGAGCAGCAAGACGCGTCTCGATAACGGCGCAAGAAGGAGGCTATGGAAGCAACCGGATACGCACGAGGAATCATCCATCTAGGGACAGCGCGAGCCCTGCGAGCCAATCCGTGCTCGGTCATAGAGTCCCGGATCTGGGCGGTTCTCGCCGGGATCAAGACACGCCACCACAATCAGGGCATTCCCGAGCTGCAGCTTCCGGTTCCCGGTGCGGTTCTTGGCCGATCGCCAGAATTCCCCTTGACCTGTGATGAACCGCCAGGTACAGCAGTTGCTGTCGTTGGCGTCGACCGCAATCTTCTCTCCGTCGTAGTCCACCTTCCGCCAGAAGCAGACCTTCCCGTCGGCGCAGGTTGCTGTCGCGAGCGCCGCATCCACCGAGCTGATCGAAACCTCAATGCCACCAGAAGGCTGGAAACCACCTTGCGACGTACCCTCGCTGCGTGGCGCAGGAGCGGGAGTCCAGGCTCCGGAATCGCTCTGGGCGGCAGACGCATCGATTGCCGCGACTCCAAACAAGCAAACGGCGATAACCACCCACACAAGGCTGAAGCGAGCAATCGGGGTCGCGATCCACGCCCCTCCTCGACGATCTCGCATCACGACACCTCCCTAATGAGTACTTCGCTGACTGCCACGGTACGCTCTTGAACCGACGAGCACCAGTTCTTGGACAGATGTTTGAGTGCTCGCTCGCGTCAGCTACGCGCGCCCGCGTGCCCGAAGCTGATCGGCGACGCCCGCGGCCCAGGCGCGGATCTGCTCCCAGTCGCGGCGATCGCGGTACTCCTCGGCCATGCCCTCGGCCATCGCCCGCTCCATCCTGCCGCCCTCGGGCGAGACCCGGCCGCCGAAGACGACGTGGTCGCGGGCGCCGAGCTTCTCGGCCCTCGCGATGGTCCGCTTCGGCTCCTGCCAGGCGGCGTCGTCCTCGGCCGGATCGCCGGTCGGGCCGGAGCTGAAGACCCAGAAGGGCCGGGCGGCGAGCGCGTCGCGGTGGGTTCGCAGGAAGTGGCGGGCGTCGCCCTGCCAGCGCTTCATGTAGACGGCGCTGCCGAGAACGACGGCGTCGTAGCGCTCGACGCCTGCGACCTCGCCGGCCTCGACGCAGTCGGCGCCGAGGCCGTGCTCGCGGATCTCGGCCGCCACGGCCGCGGCGATCTCGGCGGTCGAGCCGTGCTTGGACGCGTAGGCGACGAGGACTTCCACGAGCACAGGCTCCCGCAGCCGCGGCCCGCCCGGATGCGTGGTCAGCGCGGATTTCGGTGCCGTAGCCCTGCTCTAGGTTGACTCGATGCCGCACCCCGACCGCGACGGCAGCGAGCCGCTGATCGACCTCCGCGGCGTCAGTCGCCACTACGAGATCGGCGGCCGGACCGTGAAGGCGCTCGACGAGGCTGATCTGCGCGTTCACCCGGGCGAGTTCGTGGTCATCCTCGGTGCGTCCGGAAGCGGCAAGACGACGCTCCTGAACGTGATCGGCGCGCTCGACACCCCCACGGCCGGATCGCTGGTGATCGACGGACGGGAGATCACCGGCGCCTCCCGGCGCGAGCTGTTCGCGCTGCGCCGCCACGAGATCGGCTTCATCTTCCAGAGCTTCAACCTGTTCCCCGGGCTGACCGCGCTCGAGAACGTGCAGTTCGGCGCCGACGTCGCCGGCCGCGACGATGCCCGCAGCGCCGCGCAGGCCGTCCTCGAGCAGGTCGGCCTCGGCGGTCGCGGCCCGCACTTCCCGCACGAGCTCTCGGGCGGCGAGCAGCAGCGCGTCGCGATCGCCCGCGCGCTCGCCGCCGGCAACCCGATCGTGCTCGCCGACGAGCCGACCGGCGAGCTCGACTTCACGACCGGGGTGCAGATCCTCGAGCTTCTCCACGGCGTTACCCACAGCGCCGGGACCGCCGTGCTCGTCGTCACCCACAACCGCGAGATCGCCCGCGTCGCCGACCGGATCGTCGAGCTCTCCAGCGGCCGGATCGTCTCCGACGAGCCGAACGTGCCGGCGGCGATGGGCGACCTGCGCTGGTGAGCGGTTGACCCGCGGACCGCTCTTCTGGCTGCGCTGGTCGTGGCGCGACCTGCGGACGCGGTGGCCGCTGATCGTCGCGATCGGGCTCCTGCTCGCCGGCGGCATCGGCCTCGCCGCCGGCCTCGCGAGCATGCGCGACTGGCGCATCGGCTCGAACGACACCAGCTTCGCCGCCCTCCGCGTCCACGACCTCCGGGTCGAGGCCGAGGAGGGGGCCTACGCTCCGGCGGGTGCTCTCGAGCGCGCGGCGGGGCGGATCACCGACGCCGACGACATCGCGGCGGCGACCGAGCGGCTGATCTCGCCGACGCAGATCGACGCCTCCGACGCCGGGCGAACGGTGATCACGCCGGGGCAGATCATCGGGGTCGAGACGGGGCCGGCCCGCGAGGTGGAAGGCGTCGAGGTGACCGGCCCGCCGGTCGATTCGATCGCGATCCGCGACGGCGATGGCCTCCCGGCCGGCGGCGGCGAGCCCGTCGGGGTGCTCGACCCCCGGTACGCGGACGAGAACGGGATCGATCTGCCGACCCGGATCCGCGTCGCCGGCGGCGACACCGTCGACGTGCGGGGCCTCGGCAACTCGCCGGAGACCTTCATCGTGATCGGGCCCGGCGGCAGCTTCAGCAGCGAGGCGGACTTCGGGACCGTCTTCGTGCCGCTGGCCGACGCCCAGCGGCTGGCGGACCGTCCGGACCAGGTCAACGACCTCGCGATCGCGCTGCGACCGGGCGCGGACCCGGCGCGGATCGCCGCCCAGCTCGAGCGGCGGATCGGCCGCGAGCTGCCCGGCTTCGGGATGAGCGTCACGACCACGGCCGACGTCGACGGGCGCAGGATCCTCTACGACGACGCCGACAACGACCAGCAGCTATTCGACGTATTCGCCTTCCTGATCCTTGCCGGCGCCGCCTTCGGCGCGTTCAACCTGATCAGCCGGGCGGTCGAGGCTCAGCGGCGCGAGATCGGGATCGGGATGGCCCTCGGCGTCGAGCGCCGGCGGCTGGCGGTGCGACCGCTCCTGCTCGGCCTGCAGATCGCCATCACCGGCGTCGCCTTCGGGGTGCTCGTGGGCCTGGCCGTGAACGCCTGGCTGCGCGGCCTGCTCACCGACCAGCTCCCGCTCCCCTTCGTCGACTCCGACGTGCGCTGGGGGCGCTTCGCCGCGCGTGCCGCGATCGGGTTCGCGATCCCCCTCCTCGCCGCCGGGTGGCCGGTCTGGCGCGGGCTGCGCGTGACCCCGATCGAGGCGATCCGGGTCGGCTTCCGCTCCGCCCGTGGAGGCGGGCTGGCGCCGCTTCTCGCCCGCCTGCCGCTGCCCGGCGGGAGCCTGGCCCGGATGCCACCGCGCAACGTGGTGCGGGCGCCGCGGCGGACGCTGCTGACGGTGCTGGCGAGCGCGGCGGTGATCTCGGTCGCCGTCTCGATGTCGGGGATGCTCGACTCGTTTCGGGCAACCGTCGACCGCAACGACGCCGAGGAGCTGCGGATGGCCCCGGACCGCCTCGCCATCACCCTCGCCGGCTTCGTGCCCGCCGACACGGCGGAGCTGCGCAGGCTCGACGCCTCGCCGGTCGCCGAGCGGACCGCCGGGCGGCTGGTGATCCCGGCGACCCTCCGCAAGCCCGGGGGCGAGGAGATCGAGGTGGTGGTCGAGACGCTCCCCGGCCGCGAGCCGGTCTGGACGCCGCGTGCGTCCGCGGGCACGATTCCACGTGGTCCGAACGAGATCCTGATCGCGGCGAGCGCCGCGGCGGACCTGGACGTCGAGCCGGGCGACCGGCTGACGCTGACCCACCCCGAGCGGATCGGCCGCGACAGCTTCCGCACCGCCGCGACGCCGGTGACCGTCAGCGGCACCCACGGGGACCCGTTCCGCTTCCCGGCCTACATGAGCGCCGCCGGCGCCCGCACGTTCGGGCTCGACGGCTGGATCAACGCGGTCGATCTCGTCCCGCCGCCCGGCATCGACGAGGACACGGCGAAGCGGGCGCTGCTCACCCAGCCCGGCGTCGCCACGATCGAGTCGGCGTCGGCGCTCGGCAACGCCCTCGAGCAGGGACTCGACGAGTTCGCCGCGATCATCCGCGTCGTCGTCGCGATCGCGGTCGTGCTCGTGCTGCTCATCGCCTTCAACGCGACCGCGATCAGCTCCGACGAGCGCGCCCGCGAGTACGCGACGATGTTCGCCTACGGCCTCCCGGTCCGGACCGTGCTGCGGATGGCCGTGATCGAGAGCCTGATCATCGGCCTGCTCGCGACCGCCGCCGGCATCGGCCTCGGGATGCTGATCCTCTCCTGGGTGGTCGACGTCAGCCTCGAGGAGGTCCTGCCCGAGCTCGGCATCGTCGGCTCGCTCTCGTTCGGGACGCTCGTGCTCGCGGCGGTGGCCGGAGCCGGAGCGATGGCGACGGCGCCGCTTCTGACGATCCGCCGGCTGCGGCGGATGGACGTCCCCGCGACGCTGCGGGTCATCGAGTGAGGGCGCCGGGCCGGCCACCCCCGGGTCATCGAGCGAGGGGCCGGCTACCCCTCGTGCCAGGGGGTGAGGATCCGCGGGCCGTCGGCGCCGACCGCGACCGTGAACTCGAAGTGGGCGGCCAGCGAGCCGTCCTCGGAGTAGACCGCCCAGTTGTCGGAGCCCATCGTGATCTCCGGCGAGCCGATGTTGACCATCGGCTCGATCGCGAGCGTCATCCCCTCCTCGAGCACGGGGCCCGTGCCGGGCTCGCCGAAGTTGGGGATCTGCGGATCCTCGTGCATGCGCTTGCCGATCCCGTGCCCGACGAGGCTGCGGATCACCGCGAGCCCGTCACGCTCGACCCGTTCCTGGATCGCCGCCGAGATGTCCCCGAGCCGGTTGCCGGCCTTCGCCTCGGCGACCCCGCAGAACAGCGAATCGCGGGTCGTCTCGAGCAGCTGCAGCGCCGGCTCGGCGACCGGGCCGATCGGGATCGTCAGCGCGGCGTCGGCGACCCAGCCGTCGAGCGTCACCCCGACGTCGAGCGAGATCACATCGCCGCGCCTGAGCTCGTAGGGACCGGGGATGCCGTGGACCACCATCGAGTTCGGCGACGCGCAGATCGAGCCCGGAAAGCCGTTGTAGCCCTTGAACGCGGCCTCGGCACCCTGCGAGCGGATGAACCGCTCGGCGGCGAGGTCGAGGTCGAGCGTGGTGACGCCGGGGCGGGCGCTCTTGCGCAGCATTCGCAGGCAGCGGGCCAGGATCTCGCCCGCCGCCGCCATCCTGTCGACCTGCTCCGGGGTCTTCGCGACGATCAAGGGGCGGTCAGAGCTCTTCTTCCATCCGCAGGGTCGCCAGCAGCGCCCGGATCCGGTTGCCGACCTCTTCCGGCTCGAGCGCCCCGTCCACCCGCTTGAGGACGCCGAGCTCCTCGTAGTAGTCGACGAGCGGCATCGTCTTCTCGCGATAGGTCTCGAGCCGGTGGCGGATCACCTCCGGCCGGTCGTCCTCGCGGACGATCAGGCGCGACCCGCAGATGTCGCAGACGTCCTCGTGCTTGGGCGGATCGAAGTCGACGTGGAAGACGTGGCCGTTCTTGGCGCAGGTGCGGCGCCCGCCGAGGCGGCGGACGACCTCCTCGTCGCTGACGTCGATCAGCACGGCGGCCGTGATCGCGCGCCCGAGCCCGTCCATCTCGCCGGCCAGGGCCTCGGCCTGGCCCACCGTCCGCGGGAACCCGTCGAGGATGAACCCGTCCGCGGCCTCGGGCCTCTCGACCCGCTCGGCGATGACGCCGATGATGACCTCGTCGGGCACGAGATCGCCGCGATCCATGTACTCCTGCGCGGCCCGGCCGAGCTCGCTGCCCTCGGCGACCGCGGCGCGGAGGATGTCCCCGGTCGCGTAGTAGGGAAGCCGGAAGTCCTCCTGCAGGCGCTCGCCCTGCGTGCCCTTGCCGGACCCCGGCGGTCCGAGGAGGATCAGGTTCATCGCAGCCACGGGACCGTGGAGGCTACCGAGCGCCTGCCGATCGGGGTTGACGGACCGGCGCCCACCGCGGGCGCCCCGAGCCCGCCCGCGGCCGCCGACCCGGCGAGCTCAGGGCCCGCCCCCTGGCGGACGCCCGCCTGGCGCTACTCCGCCGGCTTGCGCTTGCGCGGGTCGACGAAGGGGAGCGAGGCGGTCACCGCATGGCGGCGGGAGCCGTCGGGCAGCTCCAGCTCGAGCTCGTTGCCGGGATCGGCGAGCTCGATCGGCACCCACACGTAGCCGATGTTCTTCTCGAGCCCCGGGGAGCGGATCGCGATCGTCGCGTGGCCGACCCGATCGCCGTTGCTCCACGCGGGCCAGAGCTCGGTCAGCTCCCACGCGAGCGGATCGCCCTCGACCTCCATCCCGACCAGCTTGCGGCTCACGCCCTCGGCGCGGATCCGCTCCAGCGCCTCCTTGCCGATGTAGTCGGCCTCCTGCTCCTCGACCAGCCGCTCCAGGCCGGTGACCTCGAACGGGTTGTCGCCGAGGGTCATGTCGGAGCGGTAGTTGAAGATCCCCGCCTCGATCCGCCGTGCCTCGCACGGGGCGATCGGGCGGATGTCATGGGGCGCACCCGCCTCCATCACGCGGTCCCAGAGCTCGTCGCCGCGGTCGGGGTCACGGAGGTAGATCTCGTAGCCGATCTCGCCCGTCCACCCGGTGCGGCCGAGGACGACGGGGGCGCCGTCGAGCTCGGCATGCATGCAGTGGTAGTAGGGCACCTCCAGCACCTCGTCCCCGAACAGGGAGCTGACCACGTCCTTGGCCTTCGGCCCCTGGACCTGAACCGGGTACACGGGCGGGTCGGAGATCTCGACGTCGAAGTCGGTGCCCCACGCCACGCCGCGGGCCCACAGCCCGGCATCGCTGTCGGCGAGCGCGAGCCAGAACGTGTCCTCCTCGGGTCGCAGGAGCACCGGGTCGTTGACGATCCCGCCGTCAGCCTCGATCAGCGGGGCGTACTTGCACTGTCCGACCTCGCACTTGGTCAGGTCGCGACAGGTGAGCAGGTTGGTGAACTCGAGCGCGTCGGGGCCCTTGATCTGGACGATGTGCTCGACGCCGACGTCCCACAGGGTCACGTGCTCGAGCAGGTGCCAGTACTCGTTGACGGGATCGTCGTAGTAGGCGGGGATGAAGCGGTGGTTGTAGACGTCGTAGGCGGAGCACCCCGCGCGCAGGGTGGCCTTGAAGTACGGGGATCGTTCGTACCAGGGACCGAAGTAGAGCGTGGTGGAGTCGGGGATCGTGGTTGTGTCTGAGGTTGCGGCCATCGCGCGATCCTATCCGAGCGGTTGGGCCCGCCGTCGGGCCGGCCGAGCGTCGGACCGTCGTCGCCGACGCCACGGATCGCTACGGCTTCAACCCGGCGAGCGATCCGTAGTGGTGGACGGCCGTACCGCCGAAGCCGGGGCGGACGCCGAGGCGGCTGTCGATCGTCGCCAGCGCGAGCGCAAGGGCGGCGCGACCCTCCTCGAAGAAGGTGATCGACGGCGGATCGTAGTCGCCGGTCTCGACGCCCACCGTCGCCCGCCTGCCGAGCCTGCCGGCGATCCGGACCTCGCGCCTGGCGACGTCGATCACCTCGTCGGCGGAGTCCCGGTAGGCCATGATCGTGACGGCGTCCGTGGCCGCGATCGTCGCCTCGGCCAGCGACGTGGAGCCGAGGCGGATGCCGTCGAACCAGAACGGGATGTCGGCCGCGAGCGGCAGCGGGCCTGCGGCGCGCCGGGCTGCTCGCAACGAGGCGACGAGGTCGCGGCGGGTGCGGCGCGGATGGCGATCCCACGCCCGCAGGCCGTAGGGCTCGACGTCGACGTGGACTCCGGCCAGCCGGGCGTCCGCGGGCGCGCGGCGCTGGTAGCGGCGGGCGGAGCGGACGAACCCGATCATGTCGTCGCGCCAGCCGGTCGCCCAGCGTCGCTCGCCGCCGAGCGCCTCGACCGCGACGCCGGCCGCACCGAGGTCGGCGATCGCCGCGCGCACGTGCGGATCGAAGCCGCCCTGGGCGTACAGATAGACGCGATCGAAGCCGGCCGCAACGGTGAAGTCGGTGAGCTCGGCGGAGCCCTTCCAGGACCAGACCCAGACGGCATCGGCGCCGAGATCGGCGGGGGGCTCGCCCGCCGCGTGCACCGGGACGGCCGCGAC
>CAZTGN010000105.1:0-8742 GCA_964613275.1 uncultured Conexibacter sp.
GGCGGGGCGGGCCCGCTGGGCCGCGGCGGCCGGCGTCGCGCTCGACGTCGCCGGCGCCGGCGACCCGGCGCTCGAGGACCGGCTCGCCGAGCTGACCGATCCGGGCCGGGCCGGCGAGCTCGCCCGGGCCTGCTCCCGCACCTTCCCGGGCAACGGCGCCGCCGACGCGGCCGACCTCGTCGTCCGCATGATCGCCGGCGAGCGGCCGGCTCCGCCGGTCCGCGACCGCCGCCGCTTCAACCGCTGGCTGCGGCTGTCCAGCCATCGCGTCGGTCCGTCGCTGCCGCTCGTCGCCGCGCTCGGCGCCCGCGACCTGGCCCGCCATCCCGAGCGCCGGCCTCCCTACCTGGCGGTGCTGGCGATGGGGGTGCCCGCGGAGGAGCTCGCCACGCGGCTCACCGAGGCGATCGGCGATCTCCCGCGCGAGCGGGTCCTGGTCCTGACCGACTCGACCGACTTCACGGCGCTGCGCCGGCTCGGGGTCGGGTTCGAGCTCTTGCCGCGCTGGCCGGACCGCGGTCGCCGCGTGACCGTCGGGCCGGATGAGATCCGGGCGCGCGTGCGGATCCTGCTCGCCGGGCGCAGGCCGCTGCGGGCTCTCTCGGTCGGCGAGCACGGCGCCGAGCTGCTCGGGATCGAGGCCGCCGCCGGGCCCGACCGCGGAGCCGGATCGTGAGGCGGCCTGCGGTAGGCTCGGGAACGCCCATGGAGGCTCCGGCCCCGACCGAAACGGCAGCCGTCAGCGGGGGAGACGGCGCCCACGAGAAGCTGCCGCGCGCCCGCCCGCCGCGAGGCGGGACGCGCGATCTCGCCCTGCCCAACCTGATCGTCATCGGGGCGCAGAAGTGCGGGACCAGCGGCCTGCACTACTACCTCAGCCTGCACCCCGAGGTGTCGATGTCGACCCCGAAGGAGCTCAACTTCTTCATCGCCGAGCGCAACTTCCAGCGCGGGCTCGAGTGGTACTCGCGGCACTTCGACCCGGCGGCGCGCTGCCGCGGCGAGGCGTCGCCGAACTACACCGCCTATCCGCAGCACCTCGGGGTGCCGGAGCGGATCGCCGAGGTCGTTCCCGACGTCCGCCTGGTCTACATCGTCCGCGACCCGATCGAGCGGATCACGGCCCACTTCGTCCACAACTACGCGAAGCGGCGCGAGAAGGGCGATATGCGGGCGACGCTGACGCACCCGAACACCTCGTACGTGACCCGCAGCAAGTACTTCATGCAGCTGCAGCGGTTCCTCGCCCGCTTCGACGAGGAGCAGATCCTCGTCCTCGACCAGCGCGATCTGCGCGAGGACCGGCTGGCGACGCTCGCCCGGCTGTTCGAGTTCGCCGGCGTCGACGCCGGCTTCCGCCACCCGAAGTTCGAGCAGGTGCGCCATTCGACGTCCCGCAAGAAGCGGGCGACGCGGCTCGGGATGCGCGTTCAGAGGATGAGCCGGACGCGGATCGGCCGCCGGATCCCGCGCCGGGCATGGCTCGCGCTGGACGTCGCCCTGCCGCTGTCGAAGCCGATCGATCGGCCCGACGGCGTTGCCGAGGCGCTCGGCGGCGAGGTGCTCGAGGTCCTGCACGAGGACGCCGAGCGGCTGCGCGCGCAGACCGGCCGCGCCTTCGAGCATTGGTCGGTGTGAGCGCTACGACGGCACGCGAGGGCGGGGTTGACCGCTGCCGACCCACCGGGCCGCCGCCGCGACTGCGCTGATCGACACCGGGCCCCGCGCAGGCGCGGGTTCGGCGTCGGGCTCCCGGGCCGACCTCAGTCGGCCCGGTCGGGCTCTTCGCCCTCGTCGCCCTCGTCGGCGCCGGGGGCGCGGCGGATCGTGATCTGGTCCGCTTCGATCGTCACCCGGACGGCGCGCCGCCCGGCCCAGTTCTCGGCATAGACGGGATCGTCCTTGACGGCGGGATCGAGCCAGACGCCGTAGCCGTCCTCCTCGCCGTGGTCGAAGGTCGCCTCGAGCGGCCTGCCGCCGCGGCGGCGTCCGCGGCCGCCGCGCCGGCGCCGGCGGCGGCGGCGGGGAGCCCCCTCCTCGTCGCTTCCCTCGTCGACGCGCTCGACGTCCTCGCGCTCGGGGTCCTCGCGCTCGACGTCCTCCTCGTCGGCCGCCTCGGCGGCGGCGAGCGTCGCCGCCTCGACCTCCGCTTCGATCTCGTCGCGGAGGTCGTCGGAGCCGTCGGGCCCGGAGTCGGGCTCGAGGTCGTGGCGGCGGCGGAACTCCCGCAGCTCCGACGCCGAGATGTCGAGCTGGTGGGCGATCCATGCATCGGTCCGGCCCTCGCGGACCCAGGCACGAATCTGGTTGAGCTGCGATCTCTGCGGCTTGCCTGCCATCGGGCGCGGGAGTCTATCCGACGGGTGACGATGACCCGGGATGCGGGAAGGGTGTGGACGGGCCGATCACCATTCGGTAAGGTCGGAGCGCCCGCCTCCGTGCGGGGCCGTGCCCTCCATGTTCCGCCCGCCCGAGGATCGGGTCTCATGCTCGTACTCACACGGAAGACCAACCAGAGCATCAAGATCGGCGAGAACATCGAGATCACCGTTCTGTCGGTCTCGGGCGACAAGGTCCGGATCGGCATCGAGGCGCCGCGCGACATCAGCGTCTTCCGTCGTGAGGTCCTCGAGAGCTCCGAGCCCGCCGGCTCGCCCGACGGACCTGCCAGCGACGACTGAGACCGCGTCGCCGGGATGCCCTGCCGGGGCTGCGGGGCCGCGCTCCGGACGGGGGCGCAGGAGGCGAAGCGGCCACTCGGCCGTGAGCCTGCGCGGAGGTCGAGCCGCGGCTTCCCGGCCCGTCAGCCGCCGACCAGCCAGGCCAGCGTCTCGAACATCACCACGACCACGACCACGACGGTCAGGGTCAGGCAGACGGCGAGGACGCTGAAGCGGACGCGGCCGCGCTTCTCGGTCTTGACGATCTCGCGGGCGCGGGAGCGATTCGCGGCGCGCCGCCGAAGCTCATGGCGGCGGTGCTCCTCGACCTGCTGGGCGCGTTCGAAGGCCTCCTCGAACTGATCGAGGCTCTGCTCCATCCGCGCAGCCGGTGCGGGGGGATGGGCCGGGGCCGCCGGAGCGGCCGGGGGGGCCGAAGCGGCCGAAGTGGCCGAAGTGGCGATCGGGGTCTCGGTCGGCACGAGGCTCCCGATGTTAGCGGTTGCTAAGACGAATCGCCCGGTTGCCGGCGCCGTCAGCACTCGCCCCAGAGGCCGGCGCCCTCCTCGCCGGCCCGCTGCTCGAGCCGCGCGAGGTGGGCGGCGCGGGTCGTGTTCGGCGCGATCTCGAGCGTGCGGGCGAAGCCGCCGCGAACGAGGGCGGCGTTGACGAACCGGTCGCCGACGTAGACGTAGGCGAGCAGGCGTCCGTAGGCATCGCGGAGCTCCTCGTCGAAGACCAGGAGCACGGTCTCGCCGGCGACGAGCCGGTGGTTGAACGCCGACGCCTCGGGGCCGAAGCACTGGACCGGCTCGCCGGGCTCGACCGTCTCGGGCGTGTCGACGCCGATGTAGCGGACGTCCTCGCCGCCGCCGTCGAGTCCGACCTCGATCGTGTCGCCGTCGACCACCCGCAGGACGGGCGCGCTCACCGGCGCCCGCGCGGCGGCCCCGGAGCCGCTTTCCGTCCCGGTCCCCCGATCGCCGGGTTCCTCGCCGCCGGCGACGAGCAGGTAGACGAGCAGCGCCAGGAGCGCCAGCGCACCCGCGGTCCCGCCCCTGGCGCCCGGGACCACGGCCCCCGCCCCCGATCCGCCGCGCTAGGGAGCGCGGTGGACGTTCGCGAGCATGATCTCCTTGATCTGGTCGATGATCTCGAGCGCCTCGCTCCACTCGCGCTGCCAGACGTTGCGTCCGTAGATGACCCCCGAGCCGCCGGCCTGCATGATCCCGCGCGTCTGGTCGAGCAGGGCGTCGTCGCCGATCTTCGATCCGCCCGAGAGCACGACCAGCGAGCGCCCGGCCGACTCGACGCAGTGGGTGATCGCATCCTCCTGGGTGAAGCCGCCCTCGTCGTAGGGCGCGGGGGCGTCCTTGTCCTTGCCGGGGTCGATCTTCGGCATGTTCAGCTTGACGACGTCGGCCCCCATCTCCATCGCCATCCGCGCCGCGTAGTCGATCGCGTAGAAGGAGCTCTGCCCGCCCT
This sequence comes from uncultured Conexibacter sp., assembly GCA_964613275.1. Classification (GTDB taxonomy): domain Bacteria; phylum Actinomycetota; class Thermoleophilia; order Solirubrobacterales; family 70-9; genus RHKX01. The sequence continues at coordinate 4,146 of CAZTGN010000105.1, forward strand.
TCGCCGCGACCGCCTCGCCGCGCGGGTAGGACCAGACGACCAGCGGCATCCCGTAGCGGTCGCAGTCCTCGCGCACCTGGCGGAGCTGGACGAGGTCCTCGTCCTGGCGCGGGGAGCCGACGTAGAGCGTGTAGCCGACCGCATCGGCGCCGAGCCGGACGGCGTCCTCGACCGAGGCGTTGCAGGTCGAGAGCGCCCTCTCGGAGGGCGGGATGTCGGTCTTGCCGTTGACCTTGAGGATCAGCGGCACGCTGCCCGCATAGTCCGGGTAGTACTTGGTCGCGAGCCCGATCTGGCAGGCGATCGCCGAGTAGCGGGCCTCGGCGGCGAGCCGGAACTGGTAGTCGGGGTCCTTGGAGGCGGGGTTCGGGAAGAAGTCACGAGGGCCGTGCTCGATCCCCTGATCGATCGGCAGCAACATCAGGGATCCGTTGCCGGGGCCGAACTCGAACAGCAGGCGGCGCAGGCGGGTGCGCTTGCCCGGCGCCAGCGTGTCGAGGAGCGACTTCTGCTCGGTGATGCTCTTGACCTCCACTTGGAGTGCCTCCTTGATCTCGTGTCGCCGCAACCGCGTATCGGTGGCTTGCGGCCCCGGAGATCCCCAGTATATGCGCGAAGCGGGGGCTCCGAGCTCGCGCGTAGGGGGTCCCGGGCCGGGGTAGGATCGCCCAACCCCGTGCTCGAGCACAGCTTCAACGGCGCGCCCTTCACCGTCGGGATCGAGGAGGAGCTGATGCTCCTGGACCCGGCGACGCTCGACCTCGCCCACGGCATCGAGGCGGTCCTCGCCGACGTCCCCGACGAGCACGCCGGCCAGGTCAAGCCGGAGCTGTTCCAGTCGGTCCTCGAGGTCGCGACGACGCCCTGCCCCGACATCGGCACGGCGACCGAGCAGCTCGCCGCCCTGCGCCGCCTCGTCGGCTCGATCGCGCGCAGGAACGGGATGCTGGTCGGCGCCGCCGGCACGCACCCCTTCGCCCGCTGCGACGACCAGCGCATCGTCGACCGCCCCCGCTACCGGGAGCTGGCCGCCGACCTCGGCTTCATCGCCGAGCGCGAGCTGATCTTCGGCACCCACGTCCACGTCGGCATCGACTCCGCCGACAAGGCGATCTACGTCGCCGACGGGATCCGTCGCCACCTGCCGCTGCTGCTCGCGCTGTCGTCGAACTCGCCGTTCTGGGAGGGGCGCAACACGGGGATGATGTCGGTACGGACGCCGGTCTTCCGGGCCTTTCCGCGCCAGGGCGTCCCGCCCCACTACGGAAGCTGGGAGATCTACGCGCGACGGGTCGGGCAGATGACCGGCTCCGGCGCGATCGAGGACTACACCTACCTGTGGTGGGACGTGCGCCCGCACCCGAACCTCGGCACCGTGGAGACGCGGGTCTTCGACCAGGCGACCCGGATCGAGGACACGGCCGCCTACGCAGCGCTGACCCTGGCGCTCTCGCATCGCTTCGCCGAGCTCTTCGACGCGGGCGAGCCGCTCGTCGAGGCCCCCTTCGAGCTGATCGACGACAACAAGGTCCGGGCCGCGGTCCGCGGCCTCGAGGGCGAGCTCGTCGACTTCGCCCGCGGCCGGCCGGTCGCGGCGACCGAGATGGCGAAGGGGCTGATCGCGGAGGTCGAGTCGAACGCCGCGGCCGTCGGCTGCAGCGACGAGCTGAGGCGGGCCGCGGAGATCGTCGCCGCCGGGACCGGGGCGCGTCGCCAGCTCGACTTCTGCGCCGCCCACGGCGACGACCTGCGCGAGCTGGTCGCCGCCGCGGTGGCGCTCACCGCCCGCTGAGGCGCAGCCCGCGCGGGGGTATCCTCGCCGTGTGTCCCAGACACCGGAGCTGAGCGTCGTCTGCCGCAGTTGCGGATCGGAGGTCAGCCCGTACGTCACCGAGTGCCCCTACTGCGGCCACCGGCTGCGCAAGCGGGCCCCGCAGCTGGAGCGCGAGGGCGACGAGATCAAGGTCCGGGAGAGCCGTCGCGACCGCCGCCGGCGGCGGCGGCGGGAGCGCGCCGCCGAGCGGTCGGCGAGCGCACTCGGCTCGCGCCCGCTCGCCACCGGGGCGACGCTGGCGGCCGGGGCGGTGCTGCTCGTGCTCGGTCGGGCGGTGCCGCTCGCGCTGAGCGAGCTCGGCGCGATCGTCGGTCCCGTCGGCGAGGAGCCCTGGCGGTACGTGACCGCGCCCTTCGTCTACGACGACCTCGGCGCCCTGTTCGTCACCGGCCTCGCGATCTGGGTCTTCGGCAGCGCGGTCGAGCGCCGCCTCGGGACGCTCGCGACGGCGACCCTGATCCTCGCCACCGGCACGCTCGGGGCGCTGGCCGCCGGCGCCGCCCACTCGGCCGGGCTCACCGACACGCTCGTGCTCGCCGGCGGCAACGGGGTGGCCCTCGGCCTGCTCGCCGCCTGGGCGATGCTGTGGCGGGCGCAATCGCGACGAGCGCTCGCGGAGCCGCTCGAGACGGTTGCGGTGACCGTCGCCGCGATCGTCCTCCTGCTCCTGCCCGTGGTCGAATCGGGGGCCGACCCGATCGCCGGACTCGCCGGCGGCCTCGTCGGGCTCGCGATGGGTGCGCTCGCCGGCCGTCGCGTCCCCGACGGCGGTTGATCCGGCGGCGGGCCCGCCGCCGCGGGGTGCCGGGTATGTTCAGCCCGTGTCCGGCGCTGGGTTCACCGAGGCCGAGCTCGAGCAGGCGGTCGGCCGCCTCGCCGACGGCGACGTGCTGCGCGCGGCGGAGGCCCGGGTCGCAGCGGCGGCGCCGGCGCTGCAGCGGGTGCTCGCCCGGGCGCTCGAGGCGGGCGGCTGGTTCGGCGAGCCGCACCGCACGGAGATCGAGCGGGTGGCGGCGATCGCCGACGACGGCGAGCGCGCCGCGTCCCTCGACGTCCTCCTCGCCGAGGAGACGCGGATCGCGATGCTGGTCGGTGTGGCGACCGGCTGGGCGCTCGCGGAGGAGCTTGGAGCACCGACGAACCACGAACGAGAGGAGAGTTGACGATGGAGATCAGATGGCTCGGCCATAGCTGCTTCGAGCTCAGCGAGGGCGACGCGCGGGTGATCATCGACCCGTTTCTGAAGCCGAACAGCCCGACGGCGCCCGTCACCGCCGACGAGGTCGATCCGACCCACATCCTGCTCAGCCACGGCCACGCCGACCACGTCGCCGACGCGGTCGGGCTGGCGAGGCGGACGGGGGCGCCCTGCGTGGCGATCGTCGAGCTCGCGAAGTGGCTCGACGCCCGCGGCGTCGAGCAGACGTTCGACCCGAACCTCGGCGGCGTCGTCGAGTTCGAATGGGGGTCGGTCAAGCTCGTGCAGGCGTTCCACACGAACACGACGCCGAGCGGCGGGGAGGGCCACGATCCCTTCAGCGCCGAGACCGGGACCTCGATCGGGACCCCCGCCGGCCTCGTCGTCGACATCGGCGGCGTCACCGTCTACCACGCCGGCGACACCTGTCTGTTCGGGGACATGAAGCTGATCGCCGAGCGGACCCCGATCGACGTCGCCTGCCTGCCGATCGGCGGCCACTACACGATGGGCGTCGACGACGCCGCCTACGCCTGCGGGCTGATCGGGGCGGAGACGGTGCTGCCGATGCATTACGACACGTTCCCGGTGATCGAAGCCGACGCGGAGGCGTTCAAGCGGCAGGTCGAGAGCTCGACCGCCTCGCGGGTCGTCCTGCTCGAGCCGGGCGGCACCCACGTCGCCTGAGCGCGATCGCCGACCGACGCGGTCGCCGGCGCCGCCCCCTCGGGGGGGCGGCGCCGTGCAACCGGTCAGTCCCAGTCCACCGAGGCGTCTCGCCGTGTCCAGGGGCGAGCGATCGTGCCAATCGTGCGCCGGCGGGACCGATCCGGACGGTTGATCGACCTGGCCCCGGGCAGAGGGTCGCCCGCCGCTTCCGGCCGCGGACGGTCGGGTCGCATGCGGGCATCAGATCGAGCCGTCACCGTGCCCCCCATCGGCAGCTGAGGGCTGGACCTTAGGGGCGTCCCGGGGGCTGGACGGGTGTCCGGGTCAGGTCCCGGACACCACCGGCGCCGGGCCGCTCGCCGGGGGAGCGACGGGTGCCGGCGTCGTCGGCGGCTCCGGCGTCGGCGGCATCGTCGGCGGCGTCACCGGCTCGGTCGGCACCGTCGGCACCGTCGGCGGGTCGAGCGGCGCGGCGCCGGTGTCCTGACCGTCGCCGCCGTCTCCCGTCGGGGTGACGGGTGTGCCGACCGCGACCTCGCCCTCGTCCGGGGTCGTCGTCGCGGGCGGAGCCGTCGGGTCCTCCTTGGGGGCGGCCTCGGTCTCCGCCGGCTCGGCGGGCGGGGTGAGGCGGTTGCGGTCGTCGGGACGGGCCGGCGCGGCGGGCTCGGCCGCCGGGTCGCGGGGAAGGGGGGCCTCGGCTGCGAGCTTGGGGTGGGAGGCCGGCTCCGGCGCCACGACCGCGGCCGGAGCCGGATCGGGGGAGCCGCCGTCGTGCTCGCCCGCGCCGATGTTGCGGACCTCGACCGCGCCGGCGGTGAGGATCGCCGCGGTCGCGAAGCCGGCGGCGGCCTTCGCGCCGACCGCGCCGCCGAGCAGGCCGAGCCCGCCGGAGGCGG
>CAZTGN010000106.1:0-8724 GCA_964613275.1 uncultured Conexibacter sp.
CACCGCGACCGACCCCGACGGCACGCCACGGGTCGGGACGACGTGGCCCGAGGCGGTGTTGCTGGTTGGTCCGCCCGGCCGGGTGCTGGCTTGCGAGCCTCGCCTCAAGGCGTCGGGCGTGGCCCGGGTCGGAACGATTCGGCTGCTCGATGGAGATCGCTGATGCGACTGCTGATCCTGGCGGGGTTCCTCGGCTCGGGCAAGACCACGCTGCTCCAGGCGCTGGCCGAGACGTTCACCCCGTCGGAGCGGGCCAAGCTGGTGATCATCGAAAACGAGGCCGGCGACCGCGGCGTTGACGACCGGCTATTGGCTTCCGACGGGCTCGACGTCCGCCAGTTCTACGGCGCCGACTCGGTATCGATCCCGGCGCTGCTGGTGCTCGAGCTGATCTCGAAGTCGCGGCGGCCGCTCTCGGAGCTCGTCGACGAGCTGCGCTCGGAGTACTTCATCAGCGGCGAGATCAACTCCGAGGTCGCCGACCCCGAGATGAAGATGAAGGAGATCGCCGCCGCCCACGCCGGCGCCGAGATCTCGTGGCTCGACGGCGTCTCGGTCGACTACCCGGACTGGCACTTCAACGTCCGCCCGTCGAACACCGAGCCGCTGCTGCGGCTCAACCTCGAGTCCCTCGTCTCGAGGGCGGACATGGAGGCGAAGCGGGACGAGGTGCTCGCTTCGATCCGCTCCTGAGCGCCGAGGCGGAGAGGATCGCGATCGCCGAAGCGGACGGGCGGCGTCCGCCGAAGCGGCGGATGCTGGTCATCGTCAACCCCTACGCGACGACCGTCTCCGACCGGCTCAAGAACCTCGTCGTCTATGCGCTGCAGGGCCGCTACGAGGTCGAGGCGGCGATGACCGAGGCGCAGAACCACGCGACCGAGATCGGCCGCGAGGCGATCGACGGCGGCTACGACATCGTCGTCGCCTTCGGCGGCGACGGAACCCTGAACGAGGTCGTCAACGGGCTCGCGGGAACCGGGATCCCCGTCTCGGTGCTCCCCGGCGGCTCGACCAACGTGGTGGCCCGCTCGCTCGGCATCCCCAACGACGTCGTCGATGCGACCGAGCATCTGCTGGGCTGCGCCGACGACTTCAGGCCGCAGCCGATCGACCTCGGGGTCGCCAACGGCCGCCGCTTCGTCTTCTCCTGCGGCGCCGGGCTCGACGCGAGCGCGGCGAGCCAGGTCGACTCCCACCCGCTGATGAAGCAGCGCTTCGGACCCTGGTACTACACGTGGGCGGCGGTCAGGGGCTTCTACGGCGAGTACCTGCGCGACCCGGTGCGGATGCGCGTCACGACGCCGAAGGGCGAAGCCGAGGGGGTCACCGCGATCGCCCAGAACACCGACCCCTTCACCTACTCCCGCGGCCGACCGATCCGTATCTCGAAGCGGATCCGGATCGACGACGGCACGATCTCGCTGGCCGTCCTGCACCGGGCCCGCCAGCGCGACGTCCCGTTCATCGCCCGCCGCGCCCTCGGCAAGCACGGCAACGTCGGCGAGCATCGCGGCATCGACGTCTTCGAGGGGCTGGCCGCGGCCCGGATCGAGTCCGCCTCCCGCGACGCCCAGGGCGCCTGGCGGCAGTTCCCCGTTCAGCTCGACGGCGACCCGATCGGCCTCCACGCCGTGCTCGAGCTCGGGGTCGAGCCCGGCGCGATCTCCTTCGTCTCCTAGCCGCATGCCCGGCTCCGCGAGCTCGCGCGATCCCGCGGAATCCGTCCACACGGCCGCCGACGGCTGCGCCTTCTGCGCGATCGCCGCCGGCGAGGTCGAAGCCGCGGTCGTCCACGAAGGATCCGAGACCCTCGCCTTCCTCGACCGCCGGCCGCTGTTCCCCGGCCACGTCCTGTTGATCCCGCGCGCCCACCACCGGACGATCGAGGACCTCCCCCCCGCCCTCGTCGAGCCCCTGTTCGCCGACGCCCGCCGGCTCGCCGGTGCCGTCCGCCGCGCGATGAGCTCGCAGGGGACCTTCATCGCGCTCAACAACGAGGTCTCCCAGAGCGTCCCCCACCTCCACGTCCACATCGTCCCCCGCAACCGCAAGGACGGCCTCCGCGGCTTCTTCTGGCCCCGCAACCCCTACGGGGACGAGTCCCACATGGCCGAGGTCGCCGCCCGCATTCGCGCCGAGCTCACCGGCCGGGCGCAAGCGGGTTAGGCATCGAGGGCACGCCGAGCGGCTGCGGGCTCGCCACGATTCCCGCGGCGGATCCTGCAGTGATCGGGATCGTGGGTCGTGTGGACACCCAATCCCGATCAGTGGGCGACGCCGATCAGTGGGCGACGCGGACTTGGGCCGCGAGCCCGCCGATGACGCCGAGCCGGCGCCCCTCAGTCGGTCACGGCGTGATCCGGTAGGCGTCGAAGACCTGGTCGATCTGGCGCAGGCGCGAGATCGCGGTCTTCAGCTGGTCGGTGTCGCCGACCTCGACGACGAAGCGGTTCTGGACCATCGGGTGCTTGGTCGAGCAGCGGGCCTCGATGATGTTCGCGCCTGCCTCGGAGAAGGTCCGCGAGAGGTCTTCGAGCAGGCGCGTCCGGTCATAGGCATCGACGGCGATCTCCACGCGGTAGGAGGTGCGGTTGTCGCCCGCCCAGCTCACCGGCGTGAAGCGATCGGGCGAGCGCATCAGCGCGCTCACGTTCTTGCAGTCCTCGCGGTGGATCGTGATTCCGCGTCCGAGCGAGACGTAGCCGACGATGTCGTCGCCGGGGACCGGCCGGCAGCACTTGGCGAGGCGGACCATGACATCGTCGACGCCCTCGACCTCGATTCCGTAGTCGGTCGCCTCCTGGTGGTGACGCTCGCGGGCGTCGCGCCCTTCGAGGACGCTGTCGCGGCGCCTGGCCTCGTCCTCGACGGGGATCGCCTCTCCCTGCTTGAGCCGCTGCAGGACCTTGTTGACGACGGTCTTGGTGCTGATCTTGCCCTGGCCGAGGGCGACGTAGAAGTCGTCGGCCTTGCTAAAGCCGACCTCGCGGATCACGTCGACGAGCAGCGGCGAGCCGCCGAGCTTCTGCGGCGGCAAGCCACGCTTGCGGAGCGCCTCGGAGAGCTGCTCACGCCCCTTCCGCTCGGCGTCCTCGCGGCGCTCCGACTTCAGGAACGCGCGGATCTTGTTGCGGGCGCGGCTCGTCCGGACGAGCCCGAGCCAGTCGCGGGACGGTCCCCGCTCGCGCTTGGCCGTGAGGATCTCGACGATGTCGCCGCTGCGCAGCGTGTAGTGCAGGGGCACGATCTTGCCGTTCACCTTGGCGCCGACGCAGCGGTGGCCGACGTCGGTGTGGACCGCGTAGGCGAAGTCGAGCGGGGTCGAGCCGGCCGACAGGTTCTTGATCTCGCCCTTCGGCGTGAACACGAAGACCTCGTCCTCGAACAGGTCGACCTTGAGCGCCTCGAGGAACTCCTCGGGATCGCCGTCGCCCTCGGCGTCGAGGAGGTGGCGCAGCCAGGTCATCTTGTCGCGCTCGGGGTCCTTGCCGCCGGGGCCCTCCTTGTAGATGACGTGCGCGGCGACGCCGTACTCGGCGAGCTCGTGCATCTCCGCGGTCCGAACCTGGATCTCGAGCGGCTGCCCCTGCGGTCCGATCACCGTCGTGTGCAGGGTCTGGTACAGGTTCATCTTCGGGGTCGCGATGAAGTCCTTGAAGCGCCCGGGCAGAGGCTTCCAGAGTGCGTGGATGACGCCGATCGCGCCGTAGCAGTCCTTGACCGAGTCGACGATCACCCGCATCGCGGTGAGGTCGTAGATCTCGTTGAACTCGCGCCCCTTCTTCGTCATCTTCGTGTAGATCGAGTAGAAGTGCTTGGCGCGGCCGGTGATCTCGGCCTCGATGCCGACCGCGGCCAGCTCCTTGCCGAGGAACGTGCCGGCCTCGGCGACGTAGCGGGCCCGTTCCTCGCGCTGCTGGCCGACGAGCTTCTTGATCTCCTCGTACTTTCGCGGGTGCAGGACCCCGAAGGCGAGGTCCTCCAGCTCCCACTTGATCGCGTGGATCCCGAGCCGATGGGCGAGCGGCGCGTAGATCTCCAGGGTCTCGCGGGCCTTCGCGAGCTGCTTCTGCTTCGACAGGGCGCCGAGCGTCCGCATGTTGTGGAGCCGGTCGGCGAGCTTGATCAGGATGACGCGCACGTCGGCGGCCATCGCGACCATCATCTTCCGGTAGTTCTCGGCCTGGCTCTCGTCGCGGCTCTCGAAGGTGATCCCGGTCAGCTTCGTCACCCCGTCGACGAGGTGGGAGATCTGGCTGCCGAAGCCCGCGGCGACCTCGGACAGGCTCGCGCTGGTGTCTTCGACCGTGTCGTGCAGGAGCGCCGCGCAGAGCGTCTCGGTGTCGAGCCGCAGGCCGGCACAGATCTTCGCCACCTCGACCGGGTGGCTGATGAACTCCTCGCCGGAGCGGCGACGCTGGTCGGCGTGGCGCTCGCAGGCGAAGACGAACGCCCGCTCGACCTCGTGCTGGTCGATCGCGTCGCCGTTGCCGCCCTCGTGCTCGCCGATCACCGCCAAGAGGTCGCCGAGCAGCTCGCGCTCGCGCTCGGTCAGCTCGCCCGTGACCGAGTCGAGCGGAGCCGGTGCAGCGGTCCCGCTCTCGAGCCCGACCCGGATCCGCCCGGGCTCGTCCGTGGCAGGGCCGCTCACGGCGCCGCCGGCGCCGACCTCATCGCCCTTCAGGGCTCCGCTCTTCGGCTCTGCAGGTATCTCAAGCCCTCCTGATGGATCGCCGCGTAGGCGCGATAGGCCTCCGACAGCTCGAGCTTCGTCCGCTCCGAGGATACGACCCGCAGCGAGCGGGCATCGCCGTCACCGCCTTCGTCGACGATGCCGAGCTCGCGGAGGACGCGGATCGATCGCGCCGCCGCCTCGGGCGTACGGCCGTAGCGTGCGCCCCCGGTCAACGCCGCCCGCAGCGCATCGCCGGCCAGCTCGGTGGACGCGAGCGCCCGGTAGATATCGGCCAGCGGCCCCTGCAGATCCCATTCCGCGTCCCAGCAGAGCTCGGCGAGCTCGGCGCTCGCGCCCCAGCAGCGGTGGGCGAATCCGGGACCGGTCGCGGTCATCGCGATCCGCTCCTCATCCGGATGGCGGGGAGGATCGACGAGGACGAGGTGCCGGAAGCCGACGGCGGCATGGGGAGCGAGGGTGAGCGAGCCCCAGTCGGTGACCAGCAGGTCGCAGTCGGACTCGACGGCGAGCCGGGTCAGCTCATCGCTCGGACAGCGCAGGCAGGCGCATGCGGGTGCCTCGGCTCCGGCGATCGAACCCGGCGCCGCGAGCGCCGAGCGACGGCCACCGTCGGCGGCGAGCACCATCACCCGCTCGCCGCTCGACAGGAGCTCCGCGATCCGCGCGGTCGCCGATCCGCGCCGTCCGTCGATCGGCCGCCGCCGATTCCCGTCCTCGCGGAAGCGGGCGCCGGCGAGCGGATCGGCGGCCGGGTCGCGGGCCAGGGCCGCCTCGAACCGCGACCACCAGAGCTCGGCGGCCCCGTCGTTGCAGCGATGGCCGTTGGCGCCGCCCGGCTCCGGGGCGGAGCCCCGCGCGAACGCGTCGGCGAGGACGGCGCGCGGCTCGACGGCGCCGTTCCAGTGGTTGATCTCGAGCCCGACGGCGAGGTCGTGGGGCTCGCGCTCGGCCGCGGTCAGCATCCCGTTGGCGTTGAAGGCGACCGCACGCGCCGAGAGCGACCCGGTGCTGAGGCTGAAGCGGGCGTGTCGGCCCTCCTCCCCCATCGGCCGCACCTCGCCGACCCGGGCGCCGGGCACGAGCAGCCTGACGCCGGGGTTGCCGCGGCCGAACGGAGCCAGCGCGGCGAGCTGCTCGGCCACGTCGAGCCCGAGCGACTCGGCACCGACGTAGGCGTCCACGAGCTCGCCCTCGGGCGGCTCGCCCGCCGGCTCGACCGTCTCGGCGTGGGCGATCAGCGCCGTCCGGAAGCCGTCGATCGCATCGGCGCCGAGCTCGACGCCGGCGGCGCCGCGATGTCCCCCGTAGCGGTCGAGGTGATCGGCACAGGCATCGAGCGCGGCGAGCAGGTCGAAGCCCGCGACGCCGCGCCCCGAGCCCTTCGCCCGGCCCTCGTCGCCGATCGAGAGCACGATCGCCGGCACCTCGTGACGCTCGGCGAGCCGCGCGGCGACGATGCCGACGACGCCGGGATGCCAGCCGGCGCCGGCGACGACGATCGCCGGCGCCGCCCGCAGCTCGTCCCCGAGGCCGCGGAGCGCCGCCTCGGCCTCGCCGGTCACCAGCCGCTCGGTCTCACGGCGCTCGTGGTTGGCGGCGTCGAGCTCGGCCGCGATCGCCGCCGCGCGCGCGTCGTCGTCGGTCAGCATCAGCTCGACGCCGGCGTCGGCCCGGTAGAGGCGGCCGGCGGCGTTCAGCCGCGGCCCGAGCCGGAACGCGATGTCGCCCTCGTCGACCCGCTCGGGCTCGACCCGCGCGGCCCCCATCAGCGCCAGGAGCCCCGGGCGCGGCGTCCGACGGATCGCCTCGAGCCCGCGGCGGGCGAGGCTGCGGTTCTCGCCGACGAGCGGGACGAGGTCGGCGACGGTCGCCAGCGCGACGAGGTCGAGGTCGGGGATCGGCGCCTCCGGCCCACCGCCGTGGCGGCGCTCGAGCGCCTGCGCGAGCTTGGCGGCGACGGCCGCGCCGCAGAGCCCTCCGAACGGGTAGTCGCCGACGAGTGGATGCACGATCGGGCAGGCGGGCAGATCGGCGCCGGGCTCGTGGTGGTCGGTGACGACGACCGGGATCCCGGCCGCCTCGATCGCGGCGATCTCGGTCGCCGAGCCGATTCCGCAGTCGACGGTCACGAGCAGCCCGCTGCCGCGCTCGCGCAGCCGCCCCAGGGTCTCGGGCCCGATGCCGTAGCCGTCGCCGAGGCGGTCGGGGATCAGCCAGTCGCTCTCGCCGCCGGCGCGCCGCAGGGCCCCGACCATGATCGCCGTCGAGCTGATCCCGTCGACGTCGTAGTCGCCGTGGACCGTGATCCTCTCACCCGCCTCGAGCGCCGCATCGATCCGCTCGAGAGCCGGGCCGATCCCGCCGAGCAGCCCGGGGTCGTGCTCCTCGTCGGCGGCGAGGAACTCCCGCACGGCCTCGACGGTGCGATGGCCGCGGCGGACGAGCGTGATCGCGACCGGATCGGCGAGGTCGAGCTCGTCGGCGATCCGGCGGGCCTCCTCGTAGTCATAGGGACGGGCCCGGAAGGGCGTCGTTCGGGCGTGTGCGCTCACGCCGTCAGGCTTGCACCGCCCGAGGACGGAAACGGGTCGCGAAGCGGCCCTTCGACCCGAGCGCCGCGAGGGCCGAGCGGGACGACGCAGGAGGCGAAGCGGCCCAAAGCGGGATCGGGCCGTGAGCCGACGAGGACTCCGACATGCGAAGTGCCCTCGCGGCGCTCAGGCGTCGCCGTAGTGGCCGGCCGGGCCGGTGATGCGGCGGGCGCCGATCGCGTAGGCGATCGCGAGCGCGACGAGGCAGCCGGGGATCGCCGCCACGAACGTCGCCACGCCGGTCTCGCCGAGGCTGTCGCCCTGCGCGATCTGCCAGGCCGCGCCGCTGGCCATGGCGCCGGCGATCGCGGTCACGAAGGCGCCGATGATCCCGCCCCAGAAGCGGTCGGGCACGAACACGGTGAAGTGCCAGAGGGCGACGCCGAGCGTGAGCCAGACGAGCAGGGCCATCGTCAGCGATTCCTCCCGTGCTTGCGCCGGTGCTCCTGGCGGCGGCGGCGCGCGGCCAGGCGCCGTTGGCGCTCGCCCATCGCCGCATCGTCGGGCTGATCGGCGCCGGTCGGTGCGGGCTCCGGCTCCGCGGCGGGCTCGGCGCCGTTGCCGTCGTCGCGGGCCGCGGCGGGCGTGAACGGGGCCTTCTCGGGGGCCGCCGGGCGGCCGTCGTCACCGTCGTCGTCGGTCGGCGGCTCGCCGCCGACGAGGGCGACCTCATTGTCCTCGGGGAAGGCCGGGACACGGCCCATCTGATCCCTGATCCGGGCGGCGCGTGCCTGGTAGGCGGGCTCGCGCTCCTTCCACGCGATCAGCACCGGCGAGGCGATGAAGATCGACGAGTAGGTCCCGGAGAGGACGCCGACCATCATCGCGAAGGCGAAGTCACGCAGCGTCTCGCCGCCGAAGATCAGGATCACGCCGATCAGGAACACCGTCGAGAGGCCCGTGATCAGCGACCGGGTCAGCACCTCGCTGAGCGAGCGGTTGGCGATCTGGGAGAAGGTCGCGCGGGGAAGCCGCGGCACGTTCTCGCGCACCCGGTCGAAGACGATGATCGTGTCGTAGAGCGAGTAGCCGAGGATCGTCAGGAACGCGGCGACCGTCCCGCTCGTCACCTCCCTGCCGACCAGCGAATAGACGCCGGCGGTGATGAGGATGTCGTGGATCACCGCGATCATCACCGGGATCGCGTACTTGGGCTCGAACCGGAAGGCGACGTAGGCGGCGATCAGCAGCAGCGAGAAGGCGATCGCGTAGGCGGCGCTGCGGGCGATCTGCTCGCCGAACGTCGGGCCGACCGACTGGCTCTGGAAGCCGGTGTCGCGGCCGCCCTCGAAGCCGAAGTCGTCGTCGAGCCGGCGCTGGACGTCGCCGACCTCATCGGGCGGGATCGTGCCCTGGATCTGGAACACGTTGGCGCCGAACTCGGGGTTCTCGACGCTCTGCACCTTGATCGCCTCGACGTCGGCGACGCCGGCG
>CAZTGN010000107.1:0-8653 GCA_964613275.1 uncultured Conexibacter sp.
GCGTCGGCGCTCGGCGCGGCCGCCGCCGGCCGCCCGCAGCGCCAGCGCCGCGATGGCCGCGGCGCTCGCCCAGGGCCGGAGCAGGTCACGCTGCGGCATCCAGGTCGAGGCCGCGGTCCGCGCCGCCGCGGCGGCCGCGCCGCCGATCGCGATCGAGCCGCCCTGCAGCGGCCGCAGGCCGCCGATCAGCTCCAAGAGCGTCGACTTGCCGCAGCCCGACGGCCCGACCAGCGCGACGGTCTCGCCCGGCGCCACCTCGAGGTCGATCCCGGCCAGCACCCCCGTCGGGCCGTAGCGATGCTCCACCCCGGCGACGCCGATCGCCGCCGGCGCCGGTCCCGGTTCCTCTTCGGCGGCCGCGGCCGCGGCTGGATGCCTCTCGGCGATGACGATCTTCCCTTCGCGCGAATTACCGCACAGGTTCGGAGGGTCAGCGCCGGGCGGGGGCCCCGGAGACGCTATCTCAGCCCGCTGCCCGCGAGCACCCCTTGACGACCCCGATGATAGCCCGACCGCGGGGGCTGACGAGCCGGAGCGGCGCGAGACCGAGGACGCGGGGCGAAGCGGCCGGTGCCGGCCGTGAGCCGACGAGGAGGCCGGGCTTGCGGCGGCCCGGCTCGTCAGGGCCGCGCCACCACGTCGACGAAGTGCTCCAGGTGCTTCGTCGTCCAGCACTCGAAGGCCTCGGTCGTGTGCGGCTCGTAGGCCGCCATCACCGAATCGCCGTAGTTCCAGTAGAGGCGGGGCTCGGGGTTCAGCCAGAAGGTGCGGCCGGCGCGCTCGGTGAGCCGGGCGAAGGCGGCGGCGTGGGGGTCGCGCCCGTTGGTGCGGGCGTCGCCGAGGACGATCACGGTCGAGCGCGGGTCGAGGTCGGCGGAGATCTCCTCGAGGAACTCGAGCCAGACGCGGCCGTAATCGGTGTAGCCGGAGATGTCGGCGACGCCGCCGTCGCGGCTGATCCGCTCGCTGATCCTGGTGAAGTCGCGCTCGCGCTCGAAGATCTCGGTGACCTCGCTGATCCGCTCGATGAAGACGAAGCTGCGGAGCTTGCGGAACGAGTCGTGAAGGGCGTGGAGGACGCTGAGGAAGAAGACGCTCGCCGAGGTGACCGAGGTCGAGACGTCGCAGAGGACGTAGATCTCGGGCCGCCGCGGGCGCTTCGGCCGGTAGCGCAGCCGCAGCGGGACGCCGCCGGTCTCCAGCGAGGCGCGCATCGTCCGCCGCACGTCGACGACCCGACCGCGTCGGCGGCCGCGCTGCTCGTTGCCGAGGGTCGCCAGCCGCCGCTTCAGCATCGCCACCGAGCGGTGGACGGCGGCGAGGTCCTGGGCCGGGTTGGTCGGCAGCGCCCGATCGAGGTCGGCGAGCGGTCGCGCCGGCGGCAGCTTGCCCGTGCGCTCGATCAGGTCCCGCTCGAGCTCGCGCCGCAGGTGCGCCTCGAACCGGCGCACGCCGTCGCGGTCGAGCTCGGCGTCCTCGCCGCCGCCGGCGCCCGGGGCGGTGCCGGGGGTCAACCCGAGCGAGCGGCGGATCCGCTGCACGTCGACGCCGACGACGCCGGAGCCCTCGCCGCGGCGGCCGAACGCCGCGACCGCGAGCTGGGCGAGGTCTGCCATCCGCGTCTCGTCGCCGTCGGCGATCGCCTGCCGGATCAGCTCGGTGAGCTCGTCGATGTCGATCCGCTCGCCATCGCCCGCGTCGCCGCCGGACGCCTCGCCGCTCGCGGCACCCTCGCGATCGCGCTCGATCGCCTCGAGCTCGGCGGCGCGGAAGAACCAGCGATCGAAGACGAGGTCGAACAGGCGCCGGTCCTCCTGCGACTTCGCCAGCGTTGCGGCGAGCGCCCCGCGGAACTGCTCACGCTCGCTCCACGGCACCTGCTCGACGGCCGCCAGCGAGTCGAGGATCTCGGCGGTGCCGATCGCCAGCCCTTCCTCGCGAAGCTCGCCGCAGAAGCGGACGAGCTGGTCGGCGAGAAGGTCGGGATCGGATGCGGCCGGGGCCACGGCTCTCAGCCCGCCGCGGCGCCGTCCCCGGGAGCCGCCGGGCGCGGGGCCGCGGGCAGCCGCATCCCGACCCGCTCGGCGACGAGGTCGAGGTCGGTCCGGTGCTTGACGATGATGCTCATCGTCCGCGCGAACGTGTCGGCGTCGATCTGATCGACGCCGAGCAGGAGCAGGGCCCGCGCCCAGTCGATCGACTCGGCGATCGACGGCGGCTTCTTGAGGTCGAGCTCGCGGACCATGCCGACGACCTCGACGAGGCGGCGGGCGAGCTGCTCGTCGAGGTCGGGCGCGTGCAGACGGACGATCTCGACCTCGCGCTCGACCGCCGGGTAGTCGAGCCAGAGGTAGAGGCAGCGCCGCTTCAGCGCCTCGGTCAGCTCCCGCGAGTTGTTCGAGGTGAGCAGCACCAGCGGCATCGTCTGCGCCTCGACGACGCCGAGCTCGGGGATCGAGATCTGGAAGTCGGAGAGGACCTCGAGCAGCATCGCCTCGAACTCCTGGTCGGTCTTGTCGATCTCGTCGATCAGCAGAACGACCGGCTCGGGCGAGGCGATCGCGGCGAGCAGCGGTCGGGTCAGCAGGAACTCCTCGCCGAAGATGTCCTCCATCACCGCGTCGCCCGCGGGCATCGCCACGTCCGGGTCGGCGTCCCTCGCCTCCGCCTGGATCCGGAGCAGCTGCTTGCGGTAGTTCCACTCGTACAGCGCCTTGGCCTCGTCGAGGCCCTCGTAGCACTGCAGGCGGATCAGCTCGCGGCCGGTGGCGCGGGCGAGCGCCTTGGCGAGCTCCGTCTTGCCGACGCCGGCCGGGCCCTCGACCAGCACGGGCTTGTCGAGGCGCCGGGCGAGGTGCGAGACGAGCGCCGTCGCATCGTCGGCCAGGTAGCCGGCCTTCTCGAGGGCGGCGCGCGACTCCTCGAGGCCGTCCACGACCGCCGGCTCGGAGCCGGCGCCGGACGCGCTTGCGGGCGGGGGGCTCACTCGGGTCGATGATAATGACGCCGTGAGCCCCGCCGCCGCCCTGACGCTCGCGCTCGCGCTCGGTGACGACGCCGGGCCGTATGCGCTGATGATCGGCGCCGGGTTCATCGTCGGCGTCTACGCCCACGCCGCGAAGATGCCGCGACTGCTCGCCGTGGCGATCATCTTCGTCATCCTCAGCTCGCTGCTGGCGATCATCGTCTCGTTCAGCTACGACGGTCCCGCCCCGCAGGTCAAGCGCTGAACCCGATGCTCGCTCAAGGGGTAGGCTCGGCCGGGGGAAGGAGGACGTGATGGAATCGAGCACCGACGAGCAGAGCTCCGGCAGCGCCACCGAACGTGCCCGTGCGCTCAGCGACGAGCTCCGGGAGAAGATCGACGCCGCTCGTGCCGGCGACGTCGAGGCGCTCGCCGCCGAGGTCGAGCACCTCGCCGCCGAGGCCCGCGAGTCGGCTCTGCGGGCGGCCGGGGCGGAGTCGATCGCCCGTCGCGCCGTCGCCGAGCGGGATGCCGCAGCCGAGCGCGCGCAGCGGGCGGAGAAGGCCGCCGACGAGCGCGCCGCGGCGGCCGAGCGCCGCTACGAGGAGAAGGCCGACGAGACGCGGGCGGAGTTCAGCGCGAAGGCCTCCGAGCAGGTCGAGGAGGCGATCGCGGGGATCGAAAAGCGCGGGGCCGAGCAGATCAAGGAGGAGCTGAAGCGGCGCAAGGACGAGCTCGAGGAGCGCATGGACGTG
Organism: uncultured Conexibacter sp.; assembly: GCA_964613275.1. Taxonomy (GTDB): domain Bacteria; phylum Actinomycetota; class Thermoleophilia; order Solirubrobacterales; family 70-9; genus RHKX01. The sequence continues at coordinate 3,721 of CAZTGN010000107.1, forward strand.
CGCCGGCGCAAGGCCGAGACCGACATCGCCGCCCGCCGCAAGCAGCTCGAGGAGGGGATCGAGAACCGCGCCCGCGAGCTCGACGCCCGGATTGCCGCGCGTGAGGACGGCTTCGAGGGCGAGCTCGAGCGGGTGCGCGAGGACTGGCGCCGCAAGCTCGCCGCCGAGGCGGAGGCGCGGCAGGAGGTCGAGGGCAAGCTCAACCTCGCCGAGGCGCGGCTGAAGACCCTGGCCGAGCGGCTCGCCGACGAGGCCGAGCGGCGCACCAGGGCGGAGGCGGAGCGCAAGCTCGCCGCCGAGATGGAGAAGCTCAAGCGGGAGGCGACGGTGACCGGCGAGAAGGCCCGCCAGCGGGCCGCCCGCGAGGCCGAGCTCGAGGGAGCCCGGCTGGCCAAGAAGGCCGAGGCCGAGGCCCGCGAGCGGCGCGAGGAGCTCGAGCGCGAGGCCCGCGCCCGCGCCGCCCGCGAGGCCGAGCAGGCCGCCGAGCGGGCCCGTCGCGAAGCGCTTGGCTGAGGGCCGGGGGAGCTCGGGCCCGCCCGCTCAGACGACCGGGACCTCGGGCCCCTCGTGGGCCTGCAGGACGTCCTCGCCTTCCTCGCCGGTGCGGATCCGGATCGCCTCCTCGACCGGGAGGACGAAGATCTTGCCGTCCCCGATCGAGCCCGTCCGGGCGTGCTTGAGGATGGTCTCGACCACGAGCTCCTTCTCGGCGTCGTCGACGACGCACTCGATCTTCAGCTTCGGCCGGACGTTGACGGTCAGGCTCGCCCCACGGTAGTGCTCGACGACGCCCTTCTGGCGGCCCGACCCCTTCACCTCGGAGATCGACAGCGACGGGACGCCGCGCTCGAGCAGCTCCTGGCGGATCGGCTCGAACGCCTCGTGGCGGATGAACGCTTCTACCTTCTTCACTTCCTTCAACCTCCTCTAGGCGCTCGTCGTGGTCGCGGGTCCGTGCTGCGGGCTCGCCGTCGCCGGGCTCGCGATCGGCGTCCCGGCGACGCTCGGCTCGTACGCGCCCGCCCCCGGATACTCCTCGCGGGGGATGAACGATTCGGGGTATCCGTACATGCCGTGCGTCGAGATGTCGAGGCCAGCGAGCTCCTCCGATTCGGAGACCCGCAGACCGATCGTAGCCTTGATCGCCGCGAACACGGCGTAGGAGGCGGCGAACACGAACGCGAACGTCGCCGCGACAGCGAGCGCCTGGACCCCGAGCTGGCCGAGCGAGCCCGCGAAGCCGCCGTCGGTGATCCCGTAGAAGATCCCCGGTGCGGCGCCGTCGGAGATCAGCCGCGGCGAGGCGAAGATCCCGACCGCGATCGTGCCCCAGATGCCGGCCATCCCGTGCGCCGAGAGCGCACCGACCGGGTCGTCGAGCCGGCGCTCGATCAGGATCACCGAGTAGACGACGAGGACGCCGGCGACGAAGCCGATGACCGGCGCCGCCCAGAACTCGACGAACCCGGAGGGTGCGGTGACCCCGACGAGGCCGGCGATCGCGCCGTTGCCGGCCATGCCGACGTCGAGGGATCCGGTCTTGCGGTAGCAGACCAGCACGGCGCCGAGCACCCCGGCGGCGGCCGCGAGCTGCGTGTTCAGCATCACCTCGCCGAAGAAGACGTCGGCGGTGCCGAACGTCGAGCCGCCGTTGAACCCGAACCAGCCGATCCAGAGGATCATCACCGCGAGCCCGACGAACGGCATCGAGTGACCGGGGATCGCCCGCGGTGAGCCGTCCCCCGCGTACTTGCCGCGTCGGGCGCCGATCAAGAGCAGCGCCGCGAGCCCGGCGACGGCGCCGGTCAGGTGGACCACCGACGAGCCGGCGAAGTCCATCACCGGCTTGCCGCCGACGTCGGAGAGCAGCCCCCCGCCCCAGACCGAGTGCGCGACCAGGGGATAGATGACGGCGCCGAAGACGATCGCGTAGATCACGTAGGCGCTGAACTTGATCCGCTCCAGCGTCGTGCCCCAGACGATCGCGAGCGACACCGCCGCGAAGGCGAGGCCGTAGAGCATCAGCATCGCGTCGGAGCCGGCCACGGTCACCGCGTCGGCGCCGCTGCCGATCACCTGACCGAAGTGGAAGAAGAACCCGTCGGTCCCGAAGACGTCGTTTCCGAAGCCGCTGATTCCGTAGCCGACCGCCCACCAGACGATCGTCACCACCCCGAGGTTGATGAGGATCTTGCCGACCCCCGCGCCGGCGTTCTTCTCGCGGCTGAACCCGATCTCCAGGAACAGGAACCCGGCCTGCATCAGGAAGACCAGCGCGCACGAGATCGCCACCCAGACCATGTCGAGCTCGAGCGACTTCGCCTCGAGCAGCTTCGCCCCGTCCTGGGCGGACGCGACCGTCGGTGCGACCAGCGCGGCAACGAGCACCAGCGTGACCGCCAATCCGAGCCCCTTCGTCCTCTTCGCCATTCGCATTCCTCCTCGACGCCGGCGCACCGGCGGCCTGGTTCAGCAACCCGACCAGTCTCGGGCGGGGCGGCGGGGCGGTGTTTGTACCGGCGTCGAAAATTCGCACCGGGAGCTTGTACGGCCCGGCCGGGACCGGGACGGAGCCGCTCGTGGCGCCGGATCCGGGAGCCGCCGGCTCAGACGGCGAGATGCGCCGCCGCCGCGGACCCGGGCGCTGCGCCGACGGTGATCTCGGACCGCTCCGCCGCGATCGCGATCTGCTCGGGGTCGCCGCCGAGCTCGCCCCAGCGCCGCCGCGCCGTCCGGTGGAGGTCGTCGAGGAACCCGTCGGTGTGGAGGGGGTCGTGGTGGAAGAGCAGCGTCCGCCGGGCTCCGACCCGGCTCGCGAAGGTGATGGTCTCCCCGATCGGCGAGTGCCCCCAGCCCTCGTGCCCGGGGTACTCCTCGTCGGTGTACTGGCAGTCGTGGATCAACAGGTCGGCGTCGCGGGCGAGGTCGAAGCCCGAGATCCACTCCGAGCTCAGCTCGGCGAGGTCGGCGCCGAGTCCCGGCTCGTGGTCGGGTATGTAGCAGACGGTGGCGTCCCGGTCGGTGATCCGGTAGCCGAGGGTCGGACCGCGATGGGTCACGGCTTCGGCACGGACCGTGCAGCCACCGATCTCCCACTCGGTCGCCGGGGCGTCGAGGAAGGAGACGTCGCAGGGGAGCTCGCGGACCTCGACGGGCGACAGCGGGGCGGAGATGTAGCGTGCGATCCGCGCCTCGAGCGAGGCCTCGGGGGAGCTCGGGCCGAAGATGCGGATGCTCGACTCGGCGCGGAAGCAGGGCGGGAAGAACATCAGGCCCTGGATGTGGTCGAGGTGGAGGTGGGTGAGGAGGATGTTGATCCGGGCGAGGTCGGGCGGCAGGGAGAACCCGAGCGTGCGGATGCCGGTGCCCGCGTCGAGGATCAGGGTCTCACCGCTCGCCAGCGTGAGCTCGACGCATGAGGTGTTGCCGCCGTAGCGGTTCATCTCCGGGCCCGGCGCCGGCACCGAGCCGCGCGCGCCCCAGATCCTGATCCTCAACGCGTCACCTCGTGCCGCCCGGTCGTGACCTCGCGCGCCTGCTCCTCGTCGACCGGCCAGAAGATCACCATCGCCCCCGACGTGCCCGAGGCGGCGCCGACGATCGGCATCGCGCTCGCCGCGATCCGGTGCTTGACGCCGTCGGACGAACGGACCGTCAGCTCGTCGTGGGCGGGGCGCCCCTCACGCAGGGCCCTGGTCAGGGGCAGCTCCGCGAACGGCAGCGGCTCGTCGTCGTCACCGAACGGCCCGAACCTCCTGGTCCACTCGTCGATCCCGAGCTGGCCGATGTCCTCGAACGGCCTGCCGATCAGGGCGCCGGCGCCCTCGTTGTAGAACAGCAGGGTCCCGTCCCTGGCGACGAGGAAGGCCGGCGTCGTCACGCTCGTGAGCAGGTTCCGGGCGAGGATCAGCTCGAGCGGTTTCTGTGAACCGGGCATCTCGGCCCGCATTGTTCCACCGTTTGCGCCGTTCGTCACCAGTGGCGCCCCGGCGCAAGGCGCTCACCAGCGGCCGGGTCCCGGCCGCGAGCGCTCAGCTCAGCTTGCCGATCTTGAAGATCTTGGTGCCGCAGTCCGGGCAGGTCCCGGTGACCGCGGGGCGGCCGTTCTTCATCGTGATCTGCTCGGCACCCTTCATCTCGACCTTCTTCCGGCACTTGACGCAGTAGCCCTCGGGCATGGTCGCTCTCCTTCCGGGCGCTGGACGCCCTCGTTCAACGGTGATCGTGCCGATCGGCACGACACCTGACGAAGGCGACCTTAGTGCCGTTCACGGACGGCACGCGCCGGAGGGTCAGCCGCCGCCGTTGAGGTCGCTGATCTGGCCGCGGAGATCGTCGATGTCGTCCTCGATCACGGCGACCCGGCTGTCGGTCGAATCGCGAGCCTCGGCGAGCCCCTTCACCTGCGCCTCGAGCGTCGCCACGCGCTGCTCGAGCGCGGCGGCGGCGCCGCCCGCGCCCGCGTTGGTCGGCGTCGTGCCGGCCGTCGCGGCGATCTCGCTCTCGAGCGTCGCGAGCTCCTCCTCGAGGCGCGTGATGTCGTCGCTGCCGGCGGCGTTGTCGCGGGCATCGACGGCCAGCACGACGGCGACGATCGAGCAGGCGAGCGCGAGCAGCGCCGCGGCCAGCGTCAGGTAGGTCCGGAGCCCGAGCCTGCGATCCAGCTGGGCGACCCAGGAGCGCAGCCCGTCGATCTCGGTTGCCGTCAGGGAGGTGCGCAGCCGGCCCGACGGAGCCTCGGTCGGAGCGGGGGCTCCCGGCTGATCGGGCGCCGGCCCGGCGCCGGTCGCCGGACGGCCGCCGCCGGCGGACGGGGGCGGGGGCCCGGCGGGGGGTCGCGCCGGCGCGCCTGCCGCGCCGCTTCCCACGGCGGGGCGCACGGGGCCGCCGGGCCGCGACCACGTCGGAGCCCGCGGCGGCGGGGTCACCCGGG
>CAZTGN010000108.1:0-8563 GCA_964613275.1 uncultured Conexibacter sp.
GTGGATCTCCCCGTCGGGAAACACATCGACGTAGAAGCGCGCCGCCTCCTCGGCCCCGCCGTCGAACCACAGGTTCGGGGTTATCTTCTGACTCATACCTCCGTCCTCTCTCCCCTTCGGGGATCCGCCCGATGACTCATCATGTCTCTGTGACCGGGCCGGCATGGAGAACTGATCGCTGGACGGCGGGCGCTCGCCGCCTCCTCCCCGCGCTCCTCGCCCTCATCCTCGCCGGGATGCTCGGTTGGGTCGTTCTCGGCCCCGACGAGGACCCGACCGCGAAGGCGCTCGCCAAGCGCGTCGCCCGCGAGGCCTGCGGGCCTCCCGACGGACTCCTCGGCAGCTCGACCGTGATCGAGGACGGCGCGATCGGGGCGATCGCCGGGCCCGCGGCCCGCCTGGCGGCGCGGCGCGCCGACCGGGTCTCCTACATCGCCTGCGAGGACGGCGTCGTCGAGGCCGGCACCTTCCTGCTCGCCTTCGCGACCGACGCCGACCTCGATGCCGCGCTGACCACGGTCGCGCGCTCGGCGCCGGCCGGCCGCCTCTGCCTGCTCGACTCGGAGCTGTTCACGCCCGGCTTCGGGTCGGGCGGGGCGTTCGGGGCGACCTGCACCGCCCTCGACGGCGTCGAGCTCGGCGGCGTCGAGCCGGCGGTCGTGCGCCGCCCCGCGGCGATCGGCTGAGCCGCACCGCGGTGCGGCTCAGCGCCGGCTCGCGAAGCGGATCAGCTGCGGCAGGCGGCGGTCGAAGTAGGGGCCGAACAGCAGGCCCGGGTCACGCGGGTAGTAGTGGCTGGTCACCGAGGCGAGATAGGGGCCGTCGCCCGGAGCCCGGTCGTAGGTCCAGCCGCCGCCGCTCGAGCCCTTCCGCATCGGGCAGGCGACGCCGATCGACGCCGGTCCGGGGAATCGCCCGCCGTCGCGACGCCGGAGGCCCGACGCACACTCCCACATGCGCTCGCCGCCACCGAGGTTCTGCGGGTAGCCGACGACCCGGTAGAGCTGCCTGCGCGGGTAACTCCAGCTGACGCCGACCTCGCCGGTGACGTCGCCGACCCGGCGTCCGCGCGAGCCGCGCCGCAGCTTGACCGCGCCGTAGTCGTAGTTGAGGCCGTGCCCGGCCCACCAACCGCGCGGCACCGCCTCGGCGGCGCCCCTGAACAGGCCGAACGGGCGCTCTCCGCGCCGGTAGGCAGGCACGAAGATGACCCTCCGGCTCCACCTCCCACGCCAGAGGACGCAATGGCCGGCGGTCAGCACGACCGCATCCGATCGCGACTGGACGACGACGGCCGAGCACGTGTACCGCTTCCGACCCTGGGTGAAGAACAGCCTGCCGTTCGCCCGCTGCGGGAACCGCCGCTGGGCGCGGACCTCGCCGGAGCTCACCCTCACGGCCGCCCCGGCCGCCCCGCGCGGCGGGCTCGGCGGCAGCGACCCGGGCCGCCCGACCGGTCCGCGAGGCTCCCGCGCCCCCGGCCGGCCCGGTCCGTCTCGTGGCCCGAGCGGCGGTGGAAGCGGCCTCGCATCCGCCATCCGCTTCGGCGTCCAGTACGCCACCGCCCCATCGGTGTCGAGCGTCGCCCGCGCCACCGGCCGCGCCGCGGCGATCTCAGCCGCGCCGAGCAGCGACACAGCCGCGCATACCGCGACAACCGCTGACCCCCGTACCGCCATCGCGGGCGATTCTAGGGACGGTCACGCCACCCGGACGCCGCTACCGGTGATCGGGGAGGAGCCGGACGCGCAGCCAGCATCCGCCGCGGGCCGCGCGCCGTGCGCAGCTTCTGGAGAGCAGCTCGCGCTACCTGATCTTGTCGTAGAGGCTGAAGATCGGCAGGTACATCGAGATGACGATGAAGCCGACGACGACGCCGACGAAGATGATCATCAGCGGCTCGATCAGCGAGGTGAGGGCCTTGATCTTGGCGTCGACCTCGGCCTCGTAGAAGTCGGCGATCTTGTCGAGCATCTGCTCGAGCTGGCCGGTCTCCTCGCCGACCGAGACCATGTGGGTGACCATCGTCGGGAAGACGGCGGAGCGGCCGAGCGGGGCGGCGATCGTGCCGCCCTGGCGGACCGAGTTGTAGACGTCGTCCATCGCGTCGGCCACGATCGCGTTGCCGGAGGTCTCGCCGGCGATCCTGATCGCCTGGAGGATCGGGACGCCGGCGGAGACCGTGCCCGCGAACACCCGCGACCAGCGCGCGATCGCGACCTTCTGGACGACGTCGCCGATCTTCGCCGGCAGCCGCAGCTTCATCGCGTCCCACTGCCGCCGGCCGCGCTCGGTCTTCTTCCATTGCACGAAGGCGAAGATCAGCCCGCCGATGGCCGGGATGATGACGAACCACGCTCCGGTCAGGGCATCGGAGACGGCGACCGTGATCTGGGTCATCAGCGGCAGCTCGGCGCTCTCGCCCGAGTCGCGCGCGAGATCCTCGAAGATCCCCGTGAAGACCGGGACGATGAACGCGACGACGATCGCCATGACGATGACGGCGAACGTGAAGACGAGCAGCGGGTACATCATCGCCGAGCGCACCTGGCGCCGCAGGGCGTCGAGCTTCTCGAGCTGGACCGCGACCATGTCGAGCGCCTGCTCGAGCCGCCCCGAGCCCTCCCCCGCCCGGACCATCGAGCGGTACAGGGGGTCGAAGATCATCGGGTTGCGCTCCATCGCGTCGGCGACGGAGCTGCCCGCCTCGACGTCCTTGTGGAGGTCGACGACCGCCGCGGTGATCTTGTCGTCCTCGGTCTGGTCCTCGAGCGTGTAGAGCGAGCGCAGCATCGGCATCCCGGAGCCGATCAGCGTCGCGAACTGCCGCGAGAACACGGCGAGGTCCCGCATGTTGGTCTTCTGGAAGCGATCGAGGAAGCCGTCGAGCCGCATCGCCTCGCGCTTCTCGGAGACGTCGAGGACGATCAGCCCGCGCTGGCGGAGCTGATCGGTGACCTGGGACTTCGACTCCGCCTCGAGCTCGCCCCGCGAGGGGGTGCCGGCGACGTCGATCGCCCGGAACGCGTAGGTGCTCACGGCTCGGCCTCCTCCCCGCCCCCGCTAGCCCGTCGCCCCGAGCGAGGCGGCGGCGCCCTCGTACTGCGGGCCCCCGTTGCCGGCGACGGCCCCGCCGAGCAGGCGGCGCAGCTCCTCCGGGACCGCCGCCCGCTGCATCGCGAGCTGGCCGGTGATCCGCCCCTGGCGGACGAGCTGGGCGAGGTGGGCGTCCATCGTCTGCATCCCGGTCGCGCCCGAGGTCTGGATCGCCGAGTAGATCTGGTGCGTCTTGCCCTCGCGGATCAGGTTGCGGACCGCCGGGGTCGGGACGAGCACCTCGCAGGCGCAGATCCGGCCGGAGCCGTCGGCGGTCGGCAGGAGCTGCTGGGTGACGATCCCCTGCAACGCGATCGAGAGCTGCATCCGCACCTGGTGCTGCTGCTCGGCCGGGAAGACGTCGATGATCCGGTCGACCGTCTGCGAGGTCGACTGGGTGTGCAGGGTGGCGAAGACGAGGTGGCCGGTCTCGGCCGCTGTCAGCGCCGTCGCGATCGTCTCGATGTCGCGCATCTCGCCGACCAGGATCACGTCGGGGTCCTGCCGCAGCGCCGCCTTCAGCGCCAGCGAGAAGTTCTCGGCGTCGCTGCCGATCTCGCGCTGGTTGATGATGCACTTGCGGTGCGGGTGCAGGAACTCGATCGGGTCCTCGATCGTGAGGATGTGCTCCTCGCGCTCGCGGTTGATGAGATCGAGCATCCCCGCCAGCGACGTCGTCTTGCCGGAGCCCGTCGGGCCGGTGACGAGGACGAAGCCGCGCGGCTTGCGCGTGAAGTCCTCGAGCACCGCCGGCAGGCCGAGCTCGGGCAGCGACTTGATCTGCTGCGGGATGTGGCGGAAGGCGGCGCTGACCGCGCCCCGCTGGAAGTAGCAGTTGACGCGGAAGCGGGCGACGTTCGGGATCGCGTAGGCGAAGTCGAGCTGGAGGTGGTTCTCGAACCGCTTGCGCTGGTCGTCGTTGAGGATCGAGTAGACGATCTCGCGGGTCTCCTGCGGGGTGAGGACGGGGAGGTCCTCGAGCGCGGAGATCTGGCCGCGAACGCGGACCGCGGGGTGAAAGCCCGCGGTCAGGTGCACGTCGGAGGCGTTCATGTCGACCATCCGCGTGAGCACCTCGGCGAAGTCGAAGTCACTCATCCCGCTCTATGTCGTCACCGGGCCCGGTTCGCTTGAGCGGCGAACGTCCGACCGCAGCATCCGTGGCGCTCCGGGCGGCCACCGGCGACCGTGGCGAGGCTCCCGCTGGCGCGCGGCGCCCGTCGATGCTCCGTTCGTTGATCTCGGCCGCCCGCAACCGCCGAGATCGACATCCGGGACGTCACACGACCCGTTCGCGAGCCTCGCCGCATCGGCGGCTCCGAGATCGACGTCGGGGCGCGGCCGGATCGCCCGGGGCCCCGGCCCGGGGCTCCTACGACCCGCTAGGTCGCGGCGGAGCCCTCCGCGCCCCCGCCCGCACCCTCGATCGGAAGGCCGCCGGTCGGATCGCCGCCCATCCGGTCGAGCTCGCCGCGGCGGTAGAGCATGAGCTCGCGGACCCCGATCTGGCCGGCGGCGGCGACCGGGATCGCGAGCAGGGCGCCGATGACGCCGAGCAGCGTCCCGCCGAAGATCGCCGCGATCACGATCACGAACGGGTCGAGCTTGACGGCGCGGCTCTGGATCCGCGGCTGGACGACGTAGTTCTCGAACTGCTGGTAGGCGATCGCGAAGACGACCCAGATGATCGTGTCGGTGGGGAAGTCGTTGAAGAGGGTGACGACGGCGACGAGGAAGGCGCCGATCGTCGCCCCGATCAGCGGGATCAGGTCGAGGATGCCGATGATCACCGCGAGCGCGAGCGGCGCCGGCACGCCGAGGATGCTCAACACGACGAAGGCGACGACCGCGGCGATGACCGCCTGCGTGAGCGCGCCGCCGACGTAGCTCGAGACCGCGATCGCCATCCGCTCGAGTGCCTTGTCGATCGCCTCCGCCTCATGCGGCCGGCGGGTCGCCAGCAGCGACCGGATCCATTGGTGCCCGCGCGAGACCATGAAGATGCTCATCACGAGGATCGTGAACAGCGCGAACAGCGAGCCGATCAGGCCGGCGCCGATGTCGGCGAGCGTCGCAGCGACGTTGTCGAGCGAGCCGGCGGCGTCGTTGGCAGCGTCCTCGAGCTTGCCGACGAGATCGTAGTCCTCGTTCAGGCCGCGCAGGGTCTCGTTCTCCTGGACGGTCTCGTTCAGGTCGCCGACGTAGCCGGGCAGATCGCTGACGAGGTCGCTGCCGGCCGTGACCGCGGGCGGGACGAGGATCAACCCGATGCCGATCGGGATCAGGATCAGGATCAGGTAGACCAGCGCGATCGCGAGCCCGCGCGGCATCCGCCGCTCCAGCAGCCCCACCGGTGCCGCCACCGCGACGGCGATGAAGGTGGCGATGCAGAGCCAGGCGATCGGCGTCCGCAGCAGGTAGACGAGGTAGAGGGCGATCGCGCTGGCGACCACGGTCGCGACGACGCGGATGATCCCCCGCAGGGTGGGCTCGTGCCGTTGGACGGCGACGGCGTCGGCGGCCTCGACCTCGGGGTCGACCGACTGACCCTCCCCGCCGGGGGATCGGGAATGATTCGCCATCCAGATGGATCCTAAGCACGCATCGGACGTCTTCTCGGACCCGCTGCAAGCGCTCCGGCGCCTGGTAACGGTGGTCGCCGTCGATGCCGTCGTCCTGCTCGTCCTCGCTTCGCTGCTCGACCGCTTCACCCTCGACGGCGTCGGCGCCGCGATCGGCGCCGCGCTCCTGATCGGCGTCCTCAACGCGCTCGTCTTCCCGACCCTGGCGCGGCTGACGCTGCCCTTGAACGTGCTCACGCTCGGCCTCGCCGCGATCGTTCTCAACGCGATCCTCGTCGCCTTCGCGATCGACCTCGTGCCGGGCGCCGAGATCAGGGGGCTGGCCGAGGCGATCGTGGTCACGATCGCGCTCACGCTCTCGACCTCGGCCACCTCGGCGCTGCTGGCGATCGACGACGACGAGAGCTGGTACCGCAACGTCGTCCGGGTCCAGTCGCGGGGCCGCGAGACCGTCAACCGGACCAACGTCCCCGGCGTGCTCTTCCTCGAGATCGACGGCCTCGCCCACGAGATCCTGGAGCGGGCGATCGCCGCCGGCAACGCGCCGACGATCGCCGCCTGGATCGAGCGCGGCTCGCACGAGCTGCACCGCTGGGAGACCGACTGGTCGTCGCAGACCGGCGCCTGCCAGGCGGGGCTTCTGCACGGCGACAACGACGACATGCCCGCGTTCCGCTGGTGGGAGAAGGAGCGGGGCGCTCCGATCGTCACCAACCACCCCAAGGACGCGGTCGAGATCGAACGCCGGCACTCCGACGGCCACGGGCTGCTCCACGCCGACGGCGCGAGCCGCGCCAACATCCTCTCCGGCGACGCCGCCCACTCGATGCTGACGATGAGCACCGTCCTCACCCGTCGGCGCCCCATCGGCCGCGACTACGCGGCCTACTTCGCCCGCCCCTACGCGACCTTCAAGACGCTGAACGCGGTCGCCGCCGAGTTCTTCCGCGAGCGCTGGGCGGCGATCTCGCAGCGGCGCCGCGACGAGCGCCCGCGGATCGACCGCGACCGCCGCTACGCGCTGGTTCGCGCCTGGGCGACGGTGATCCAGCTCGACCTCCAGGTCGCCGCGGTCGTCGGCGACCTGCTCGCCGGCCGGCCGGTCATCTACACGACGTTCCTCGCCTACGACGAGGTCGCCCACCACTCCGGGATCGAGCGCGCGGACACGCTCGCCGTCCTGCACAAGGTCGATCGCCAGATCGCCCGGATCGAGAAGGCCGCGGCCGAAGCCCCGCGCCCCTACCGGCTCGTCGTCCTCGCCGACCACGGCCAGTCGCAGGGAGCGACGTTCCTGCAGCGCTACGGCTACAGCCTGCAGGAGCTGGTCGACAAGGCCTGCGACTCGGCGAGCACCTACGCATCGAGCGGCGACGGCGCCGAGGCGAGCGCCTACATGGGCGCGAGCATGACCGAGCTCGACCGCGATCAGACCCCGGTCACCCGCGCGCTCGGGGCGACCGCCGAGAAGCTGGACCTCGCCCACCCGGCAGGAGACGCGCGCGGCAAGCAGGCGCTGGTCGAGGAGCTGCCCGAGGTGGCCGTGATGGCGTCGGGGTGCCTCGGGCTGATCAGCTTCCCGCGGGAGCCGGGGCGGATGACGCTGGAGCGGATCGAGGCGCTCCACCCGACGCTGGTCGAGGAGCTCCGCGCCCATGAGGGCGTCGGCTTCATGCTCGTCGACTCCGATCGCGACGGCGCCCTCGCGATCGGCGCCGACGGCGTCAACCGGCTCGAGAAGGGCGAGGTGCTGGGCGCCGATCCGCTCGCCCCGTTCGGGCCGAACGCCGCCCGGCACGTGCTCCGTACCCACCGCTTCCCGCACTGCCCCGACATCGTCGTCAACAGCACCGTCTGGCACGAGCCGACCGAGGTCGCCGCGTTCGAGGAGCTGGTCGGCTCCCACGGCGGCATGGGCGGCCCGCAGTCCCACCCGTTCGTGCTCGCGCCGACCGACCTCGAGTGGCCCGCCGACGAGGTCGTGGGCGCCGAGGCCGTACACCGGATCTTCCGCGGCTGGCTGGCGGGCCTCGGCCAGGACGCCTACGCGGACGGCACGACGTCGAGCGAGGCCGAGGGCTCGAGCAGCTCGGCGTCGACGCCGGGGGCCAGCTCGGCGAGCTGATCGCAGAACCGCCGCGCCGGGTCCGAACGGTGCCCGACCAGCGTCATCGCCATCCGCTCGTAGGTGCCCCAGTGGATCGGGATCGCGACCCGCGGCGAGATCAGCGCCGCGGCGCTTGCCGCCTCGTCGGGGTTGAGATGGCCGGGGCCGAGGTGCGGGCCCCAGCCGGCGACCGGCAGCAGCGCGACGTCGATCCCGTCGACGTCGCCGATCTCCTCGAACCAGCCCGTGTCGCCGGCGAAGTAGACGGAGCCGCCGCGGCCGCGAACGACGAAGCCCAGCGCGTCGGAGCGCCGGTGGTGCGGGTAGCGGCGGCCGTCATGGTCGGCGCGGACGGCCTCGACCTCGACGTCGCCGACGCGCGCCGAGCCGCCGGCCGCCATCACCTCGGGCATCAGCCCCGCCGCCCCCACCGCCCGCCGGGCGGGCGCGGGGCAGAGCACCCGCGGCCCCCCGCCGACCAGCTTCAGCGACCGCCTGTCGAGGTGGTCGTGATGGGCGTGCGAGATCAGGATCAGGTCGACCTCCGCGAGCTGCTCGGGGGTCGCCTCCGGCGCCACCCGGCGCAGGTGCAGGACCCGTCGCCGCAGCAGCGGATCGGTCAGGACCTTGAGCCCGTCGAGCTCGATGATCACGGACGAATGCCCGAGGTAGGTGATCCGCATGGGCCGGAGTCTGATGGCTCGGTGCCGGCGACTGCCGCTTCGGCTCGCGCGGGACCTCCACCGCTGGCTGAGGGCTCACGCCGGAGCTCTCGCCG
>CAZTGN010000109.1:0-8488 GCA_964613275.1 uncultured Conexibacter sp.
CATCGCGCTCGAGCGGTCCCGTGATCGGGCGGTACCAGGTCGTCAGCGGAATCCGCTCGACGACGCGGACGACCCAGGGGATGCCGGCGTCGCCGAGGTCGGCGAGCCTGCGCTCGACCTCGTGGATGTCGAGCTCGCAACCCCCGCGGAGCGTCACCGCGGCGCACGGCACCGCGCTGCCGTCCTCGCGTTCGACCCCGTAGGCGACCGCGAGCGCCACCGCGTCGAGGTCGCCGAACGCGTCCTGGATCGGCCCCGACCAGACGACGCCCGAACGGGTCCGGATCACGCTCGCGAGGTGGTCGACGAGCCAGAAGTCGCCGTCGCCGTCGACCCGGAAGAGGTCGCCGGTCTCCAGCCAGGCGTCACCGGGCTCGAAGACCCCGCGCAGCACCCCCTCCCCCATGCCGATCGCGTCGTGGCGGACGCGGGCGAGCAGCATCCCGACGTCGAAGCGCGCCGACTCGATCGCGAAGCCGTTGTCGCCGAGGATGAGCCCGCGACCGACCGGGTCGTAGGCGGCGACCCGCACCTCGGCGCTGCCCGGCAGCGGCCGGCCCTTGCAGCCGGCCTTCTGGCCGGTGACGTTGACGAGCACGGCGTCGCCCTCGGTCGAGGCGTAGAACTCGAGCACCCGGGCCGGGGCGAAGCGTGCCGTCAACCGCCTCCACAGGCCGCGCGGCATGCCCGAGCCCATGAACAGGCGCACCGGGTGATGGCGCTCGCCGGGGTGCGGGGGCGCCGCGGCGATCTCGCCCATCATCGCCCAGGTGTAGGAGACGACGGTGGCGCCGTAGCGGCGGATCTCGTCCCAGAACGTAGCCGGCTCGACGCGCGAGCCGACCGCGAGCCGGGCGCCGCCGGCGACGGCGCCGCCGACGCTCGTCAACAGCGCCGAGGGGTGGTAGACCGGGCTGACGCTGTAGACGGTGTCGCTGCGGGTCAGCGACGCCGAGGAGGCGGTGCCGAACGCCGACAGGGTCCAGCGACCGTTGGTGATGCGGTTGGCGAGCGTGCGATCGCCGCTTCCGGAGAAGAGGACGAAGGCGAGATCGCCCGCCCGTCCCGGGTTCGGCTCGTACCAGGCGGGGACCTCGACGGCGTCGGGGTCGATCCGCTCCATGTCGATGAGGCCGCGCGGCAGCTCGCGGGCGCCGCCGCCGCCGCCGAGGACGTAGACCTGCAGGTCGGTCGCCGCCGCCGCGACCTCGCCGTTCTGGGGGTCGGCGACGATCCGGCGGGCGCGACCGAGCTCGGCCTCGCGGGCCGGATCGCCGTCGGGCCGCATCAGCACGGCGACGGCGCCGAGCCGGTTCAGAGCCGCGACGATCGTCAGCGCGCTCGGGCGCGTCTGCATCAGCACCCCGACGTGCTCGCCCTGGCGGACGCCGATCTCGAGCAGGCCGCGGACGACGTTGTCGACCCGCTCCTTGACGGCGGCGTAGGTGTGGCCGCGGTCCTCGAACAGGAGGACGATGTCGTCGGGTCCCTCCGCGGCGCGCTCGTCGAGCAGCAGCCCGAACGAGATCCGCGTCCGCGGGTTGACGCCGCCGAGTCGGTGGAGCTGGTCGAGCGGCCCGGCCGACTCCCCGACTATCTCGCGCAGCGTCCGAGTCGCCCCGATTGCGGCGCCGGCCAGCGCCTGGACGGTGCCGATGCCGGCGCCGAGCGCGAGCTGGGCACCGGCGCTGAGCCGGTCGCCCCCGGCGTGTCCGTCCCCGGAGGGCTCCGCCGCCTCGGCGACCGGCTCGACGCCCTCCGGCAGGTCCCCCTTCCCCGCCCGCCAGTGGATCCAGGCGGCGACGGTCGGCCAGGTGCGCTCGACGGCGACCGAGCCGACCACGAGCCCGAAGTGGCCGGCCGGCAGCTCCGCCTCGTAGACGTCCGAGCGCGGTGCCGCCGAACGGGCCGCCCGGACCGATCGCGCCGGCGCGATCTCGTCGCTCTCACCGACGAAGGCGAGCACCGGGTTGGTCATGTCGGCGAGCGTCACCAGCCGGTCCTCGATCGTGAAGCCGCCGGAGACGAGCCGGTTGTGGACGCCGAACTGGCGAATCACGTCGGCGAGCGCCGGGCCGGGCCAGGCAACCCAGCCCTCCGCCTCGAGGAAGCGACGCTGGCGCTCGCGGGGCAGCAGCGCCTCGCGGTCGTGGAGCTGGCGGATGAAGTCGAGCCGCTGGCGCAGCGTCTTCGCCGGATCGAGCAGCCGGAAGCCGGTGCGGCTGAGCCAGGCGGGAACCCCGGAGCTCGCGAGGACGTGCTCGGCGAGAAACGACGCGGCCGCTATCGCAGCGTCCTCGGGCAGCCCGAAGGTGAGCGTGCCCCGCGTGTCGACCGGGCTGCCGAAGGCGATGATCGAGTCGATCCCCTGCGAGCGCCTGAAGGCGGCCACCTGGTAGCAGAACATCCCGCCCTGCGAGTAGCCGCTGATGTGGATCGCGTCGTGCCCGGTCTCCGCACGGATCCGGTCGATCGCCTCGTCGATCGCCAGCACGTGGTCGTTCAGCGACCGCTCGAGGCCGCCCTCCTCGCGCTCGGGCGCGCCGAAGTCGATCACCCACGGGTCGATGCCACCGCCGGCGAGGATGCCGACGGCGCTGGTCGAGGGGGCAACGTCGTAGATGTCGGCGGCGAGCATCATCGGCGGCACCAGCAGGACCGCCGGCCGGCGCGTGCGCGCGCCCGGCGAAGGCGGGAAGTAGCGCCGCAGCCGGTAGATCGACCCGGTCGCGACGACCTCGTGGGGCGAGGGCTCCTCCTCGGTCTCGAGGCCCCCGAAGCGGGCGACCTCGAGCGCGTTCTGGGCCATGTCGGCGAACCGGCCGGCCGGCGCTGTGATCAGGTCGCTCATGCTCGCCATGCTTCACCGGGCCCCAGGGTGGACCGGATCGACTCTACCCCGCGACGGTTGCAACCGATCTCGCAGGATCGGCCTCGCGGGCTCCCTACCATCGCCCGATGCCTCGCCGCGCGGCGCTTGTCGCCGCAGTCGTCCTGCTCGGAGTCCCGGCGCTCGCCTCCGCCGATACCTATCCGCCGCGCGGGAACGACCTCTACGCGGGCGTCTCCGACGGCGGCTCGAAGCAGGACTACTTCGCGTTCGCCCGCGCGGTCGGGCGCGTGCCGGTGATGCAGGCCTTCGAGACCTGGAACGCCTGGAGCCAGGAGGCCGTGAAGCGCTGGAAGCGGACCGAGACCCGGGGGATGCTGAGCGTCTCGACCTCGCCCTGCTACGGATGCGGCGGCGTCGTCAGCCCGCGGGCGATCCGCCGCGGCCGCAGCGACCGCTACCTGCTGACCGTGAACCGGCGACTCGCCCAGTGGGGTCGACCGACCTACGTCCGCCTGCTGCCGGAGATGAACGGGCACTGGAACCCGTACGCCGCTTTCGACGCCGACGGCTCGCGCCGCGGCCGCAGCTACAGGACCGCGCAGTTCCGCAAGGCCTGGAAGCGGACGGTGATCGTGATCCGCGGCGGCCCGCGCCGGGACATCAACCGCAAGCTGAAGCGCAACCGGATGCCACCGCTCACCACCGGCCGGCGCAGCGACCACCCGCCGCGCCACATCCCCGAGCCGAAGGTCGCCTTCCTCTGGGTGCCGCAGACCTCGGGCTCACCCGACGTCAAGGGGAACGGCCCGAACGCCTACTGGCCGGGCGGGCGCTACGTCGACTGGGTCGGCGCCGACATCTACGGCAAGTTCCCGAACTTCGCGGGGCTCAACCGCTTCTACCGCCGGTACCGCGGCAAGCCCTTCGCGATCGGCGAATGGGCGCCCTGGGACAGCGACCGGCCGGCCTTCACCAGGCACCTGTTCCGCTGGATCCGCAAGCACCGGCGGGCGAAGATGGCCGTCTACTACCAGGGCTTCGGCGAGAACAACCCGTTCGTGATCCAGCGCTACCCGCGCAGCAAGCGGACCCTGCGCAGGGAGCTGAAGGGCAGGCGCTGGGTGGGGCGCGCTCCCGACTCCCGGCGGCCGGGGGGATGACCCCGGCGGAATGCTCCGCTGCGCGTCCGCTTCCGCCGGACCGTCGGCGGGACTGGGAGACTCGTCGCGATGAGCGACGGCAGCCGGCGGGACGAAGCCGGCCACGAGGACCACCCGGACGATACCGTCCACGAGCACCACCTCGCCGCCGAGATCGAGGAGCACGCGAACCGGATCCCGATCGTGGCCGCGGTGGCGGGCGCGGTCCTGATCGTCGTCCTGGTCCTGCTCGTCGACCCGCTCCGGAGCGCCGTCGGCGACGCGCTCAGCGGCGACACCGGGGCCCTCCGCGCCGACCTTCGCGACCTCGGGGCAGGCGGCGCGATCCTGGTGATCACGCTCGCCGTCGCCCACGCGGTGATCTTCTACCCGGCGGAGATCCTCAACGCCGCGGTCGGCTTCGTCTATGGGTTCTGGGTCGGCCTCGCGCTGGTCATGGTCGGCTGGATGCTGAACGGGCTGATCTGTCACCAGATCGGCCGCCACGCCGCGCGCCCGGCGCTCGTCAAGATGCTCGGGCGCGAGCGCTTCGACCGCTACGAGCGGGTCGTCGAGCGCGGCGGCGTGACGCTGCTGCTCGCCTGCCGGATGGTCCCGATCGTCCCCTTCAGCCTGTTCAGCTACGTCGCCGGCTCGGCCCGCGTGCCGTTGGGGACGTTCATGTGGACGACCGCGGTCGGCTACCTGCCGCTGACCGCCGTGTTCGTCTATCTCGGCAGCAGGCTCGAGGAGCTCTCGCCGAACGACCCGGCGATCTGGATCGGGGCCGTGGCCTTCATCTTCTTCATCCTCGTCACCCGCAGGGTGCTGCCGATGCTGAACGGGGACCGGGAGCCGCCCGTTGACAGATAGGGGCTTCGTGTACAATGAGTGGACACGATTGTTCGTCTTGTAAACCGGAGGCCCCAGCCGTGACGACCGAAGCCGCGACCCCTGCTCCCGTTCCGCACTGGACCGACCCGAAGCGCTACCTGTGGCTGCTCGGGCTGGTCGTGCCGCTGATCCCGCTCCTCGCCTGGGGCCTCGTCGAGGCAACCGGCCTCGGCGCCTTCTACTGGCTCGGGCCGGTCGTCGTCTTCGGCCTGATCCCGGCGCTCGACCTGCTGATCGGCAAGGACGCCGCCAACCCGCCCGAGAGCGCGATCGCGTGGCTCGAGCAGGACCGCTGGTACCGCTGGTGCACCTATCTGTTCCTGCCGCTGCAGTACGCGTCGCTCGTCCTCTCGTGCGCGCTCTGGGGCAGCGGCGAGCTCTCGTTCGTGGAGTCGCTCGGGCTGGCGGTCAGCGTGGCCATGGTCGGGGGGATAGCGATCGCCACCGCGCACGAGCTCGGCCACAAGCGCAAGAGCCACGAGCGCTGGCTCTCGAAGGTCGCGCTCGCGCAGACCGGCTACGGCCACTTCTTCATCGAGCACAACCGCGGCCATCACGTCCGCGTCGCGACACCCGAGGACCCGGCCAGCTCGCGATTCGGCGAGAGCTTCTGGGAGTTCCTGCCGCGCACCGTCAGCGGCTCGCTGCGCTCGGCGCTGGCGCTCGAGCGCGTCCGACTCGAGCGCCTCGGCAAGCCGTTCTGGACGATCCACAACGACATCCTCAACGCCTGGGCGATGACCGCCCTCCTCTACGCGGCGCTCGCGGTCGCGTTCGGCCCGGTCGTGCTGCCCTGGCTGGCGCTGCAGGCGGTGATCGGCTTCTCGCTGCTCGAGATCGTCAACTACCTCGAGCACTACGGCCTCCTGCGCCGGCGCGAGGAGGGCGGGCGCTACGAGCGCTGCCAGCCCGAGCACTCGTGGAACTCGAACAACATCGCCTCGAACGTGTTCCTCTACCACCTGCAGCGCCACAGCGACCACCACGCCAACCCGCTGCGCCGCTACCAGTCGCTGCGCCACTTCGACGAGGCCCCGGAGCTGCCCTCCGGGTACGCGACGATGATCATCTGCGCCGCCGTGCCGCCGCTCTGGCGCCGGGTGATGGATCGACGCGTGCTCGACCACTACCGCGGGGACGTGAGCCGCGCCAACGTCCTCCCCCGCAAGCGCGAGCGGCTGCTCGCCCGCTACGGGTGATCGCCATGGCGTCCGCCGGCCGCCCCTCCCACGCCGAGGCGAGCCGGGCGCTCCTGCGCGAGTCCGTGCTCGACGCCGTCGGGGAGCTCCTCGCCGACGACGCCTGGCCCGACGTCAGGATGAGCGACGTCGCGGCCGCCGCCGGGGTCAGCCGCCAGACCCTCTACAACGCCTTCGGCGACCGCGACGGGCTCGCCGGCGAATACCTGCTGCGCGAGTCGGAGCGCTTCCTCGCGGCGATCGACGACGCGATCGCCGCGAACGCGGACGATCCGCGCGAGGCGCTCCGCGCCGCCGCCGAGCTCTTCCTCTCGCTCGCCGCCGCCCACCCGATGATCCGCGCCGTCACCTCGGGCGGTAACGACGAGTGGGTCGCGCTCGCGACCACGCGCGGGGAGCCACTGCTGACGACGATGTCGGCCCGGCTCGCCGACCGGATCGAGCAGACCTGGCCCGAGGTCTCCCCCGGCGATGCGCTGCTGCTCGCCGAGAACCTCGTCCGGCTCGCGATCAGCTACGCGGTGCTGCCGAGCGACACGCCGGCACGGACGGCCGGACAGCTGACCCGCGCCCTCGGCCCCTTCGTCGACGAGCTCGTGACCTGAGCACGCGCGGTGGCGGAGATCCGGCAGCCCGTCGCTGCCGGATCCGCACAGCGCGGCTTCGGGCTCAGGGATTGCAGCCGGCTCAGCCCGCCAGCGTCCACGCGACCGGGTCGGTGCCCGGAACCCGCTCCGCCTCGCCGAGCACCCGCAGGTGGTCGAGGTAGGCGAGCGCGAGCTGCAGCCCCCAGATCGCCGCGGCCGGGGTCGGCTCGTCGGTGGCGAGCAGATCGGGGATCGTGTCGAAGGCCGTCCGATCGCCGGCGCCGAGCGATGCCCGGACGCGGCCGAGCTGCTCGGCGAACAGCTCGCGGTTGGCGGCGACCTTGGCGGCCGCGTCGCGAAAGGTGCGGCCGTGGCCGGGCAGGCAGAGGCGGACGTCGAGCTCCTCGACGACGTCGAGCGACGCGAGGAACTCGCCGGCGGGATCGGGGGTGTGGCCGTGGTCGAAGAACAGCGAGATCCGCCCGAGCAGGTGATCGCCGGAGACGAGCAGGCCGCTCTCGGGCTCGTGCAGGACGACGTGGGAGGGCGCATGTCCGGGCGTCTCGTAGGTGCGGAAGAAGCCGAGGTCGGTGGCGACCTCGACCCCATCGACGAGATCGCGATCGGGGGCGGCGACGCGGTCGATCAGCGGGTCCTCCCCGCCGCTTCGCCGCCGGTAGCGGTCGAGCGCCGCCGCCGGGACGCCGCTCTGGCGGGCGACCTCGATCCGCCGCTCGAGCGCCTTCTCCGGGTCCTCGATCATCGCCCGCACGTGCTCCCAGGCGGGGTGCATCCAGAGCTCGCAGCCGGCGGCGTCGACGATCGAGCCCGCGCATCCGTAGTGATCGCTGTGGGAATGGGTGCAAACGACCAGCCGCACGTCGCGCAGCTTCAGCTGCGCCTGGCCGAGCGCGAGCTCGAGCTGGTGCATCCCGTCCTCGCCGCCGACGCCGGTGTCGAAGAGGACGATGCCGTCGCCGCGGGAGATCGCCCAGGCGTTGACGTGAGGGACGCCGGGCCAGGGGCACGGCAGCCGCAGGCGCCAGACCCCGGGCAGGACGCGCTCGCTGCGGGCGACCTCGGTGCGGTCGTCGGAGCTCATCGTCGCGAGCCTACCCGCATGGAGCTCCTTCCCCGGAGTCGGCTGTTCACGCCAGGATCCAGCTTCGGCTGATCGGGACGGGGGCCCGCCCCATCCGGCCAGGCGATCGGCTTCGCTCCGGCTAGGATCAGCCTCATGAGCATCCCAACCGTCGAAGCGCACACCCGGATCAGCCGCTACGGCCTCGTCAACGCGTTCCTCGTTCAGGAGGGGGACGGCCTGACGCTGATCGACACGGCGCTCAAGGGCAGTGCGAAGAAGATCCTCGCCGCCGCGGCCGACCTCGACGCCCCGATCGTCCGGATCGTCCTCACCCACTCCCACAACGACCACGTCGGCGCGCTCGACGAGCTCGCTGCGAAGCTGCCCGACGCCGAGGTCCTGATCAGCGCCCGCGAGGCGATCCTGCTGACCGGCGACACCTCGCTGCAGCCGGGCGAGACCGGCAAGCTCCGCGGCGGCTTCCCGGGGAGGAAGACGAAGCCGACGCGGACGATCGCCGACGGCGAGATGATCGGCTCGCTCCAGGTCCACGCCTGCCCCGGCCACACGCCCGGTCACCTCGCGTTCCTCGACACCCGCGACAAGACCCTCTACTGCGGCGACGTCTTCTCGACCCTGTTCGGGGTCTACACGTCGGCGACCGTGAACCCGCTGTTCCCGCTGCCGGCGCGCGCAACCTGGAACCGCGAGATCGTGATCGAGTCGTCGATCCACCTGCGCAACCTCGAGCC
>CAZTGN010000110.1:0-4282 GCA_964613275.1 uncultured Conexibacter sp.
CGGCAGGCGCGGCCGTCCGCGGTCGCCTCGGCGCCGGCTTCGGGCGCGGGCGCGGCTTCGGGCGCGGCGCCGGGCGGACGCGAGGGGAGATCGCCGGGGCGCCCATCAGTCCTCCGCTCCCCCGAGCCTGCGCGCGACCCGCAGCCGCGCTGACGCCGAGCGTGGGTTCTCGGCGAGCTCACCGGCGCTCGGGGCGAGGCCGCCGCGGGTCAGGAGCTTGGCCTCCGGCTCGAGGCCGCAGCGGCAGACCGGCAGCTCCGGCGGGCAGATGCAGCCGCGGGCGCGGTCGGCGAGGAAGCGCTTGACGCGGCGATCCTCGAGCGAGTGGAAGGAGATCGCGGCGAGGCGCCCGCCCGGGGCGAGCATCTCCCAGGCCTCGGGCAGGGCCGCGTCGATCGCCTCGAGCTCGCGATTGACCGCGATCCGGATCGCCTGGAAGGTGCGCTTGGCGGGGTTGCCGCGACCGAAGCGCGCGGCCGGGGGCAGCCCGGCGCGAACCGCCTCGACCAGCTCGGCTGTCGTCTCGAGCGGGCGACGTTCGACGATCCGGCGCGCGATCGATCGCGCGTGGCGCTCGTCGGCATAGTTGCGGAGCGCCTCGGCGATCCTGCTCTCGGGCCATTCGTTGACCACCGTCCGGGCCGAGAGCTCGGCGTCGGGATCCATCCTCATGTCCAGCGGCGCGTCGAAGGAGTACGAGAACCCCCGCTCCCAGGCGTCGATCTGCATCGAGGAGACTCCGAAGTCGAAGAGGACGACGTCGGGCTCGACGCCCTCCGCCGCCAGCTCGGCCAGGGCCGAGTCGAAGTCGGCGCGCAGGAACCGCATCTCGCAGGGCGCCTCGGCGGCGATCTGCTCGAAGCGGTCGGCGGCGGCGGGATCGCGGTCGATGCCGATCAGCGTCCCGGCGGGGCCGATCCGCGCGGCCAGGAGCCGGGCGTGGCCGCCGCCGCCGAACGTGCAGTCGATCACCGTCTCCCCGGCGCTGGGATCGGTCTCGCGGATCACCTCCGCAGCGAGGACTGGGACGTGCTCGGTCGGCATGTAGGTCAGTGTCACCATCCCACTAGGCGCTCCCCGCAGCCGGCGGCGCCTGCTGCGCGGCGAGGCTCTCGGTCAGCTCCGGCGTCCGCTGCTCGTTCTCGTCGTCCTCCGCGAGCCAGCGCTCGGGAGCCCAGATCTCGAGCCGGGTGCCCATCCCCGAGACGACGCAGCGGCCGCTGAGCCCGGCATGATCGATCAGGTGTCGGCTGAGCCGGACCCGGCCGGCGGCGTCCAGCTCCGCCGACTCCGAGTGGGCGAAGAAGCGGCGCTGGATCCGGCGCGCATCGCGGCTCATCGGGTTCAGGGCCGAGAGCGTCCGCCGCTCCATCTCCTCGGCGGCGTCGGCCGGCCAGACCTCGACGCAGGGCTCGACGCTCTGGATCAGGACGATCCCCCCGGCGAGCGCTCCGCGGTACTGGGCCGGCACCGTGATCCGGTCCTTGCTGTCCAGCGAGTGCTCGTTGAGGCCGCGAAAGGTCATGCATCAAGGGAGGTGGGGTTCGAGGTCGAAGGACGTGGGATGCGCATGCCGGGCGAGGAGAAGTCGGGCCGGAGAGGTGAGGTGGGAGGAACCTCGCCTCCCCGGCCTTCCTTCGTGTGGTTCACAACTTCACTCGGGCGCCACGGTAACCCACAACGCCCCACTTTGCAACACAACACTGGTCGCGCATTGCACAGCCTCCGTCGGACGGACTTGCTAGCCGCGACCTGACCACGCCTGCTTCCCGCTTGCCCAAGCGGTTCCCCCAACCCCGGACACGCCCCGGCGGCGCTCGTCACCGTGCAAGCCGCGTTGCAGGCAGCACCAGGATCGCCGAGGCGCGGGCGGCGCCGGACGGGGCGCCCCGCGGCGGGCGCGCGCCCGGCGGGGCCCCCCGGGGGGGGGGCCGGGGGGGGGGGGGGCCCCCCCGCCCCCCCCCGCGCCGTGGGGCCCCTCCCGCGATTCGCCGCGGACGGAGATAGCCTCACCGCCGTGAACGAACGGCCCGAGCATCCCGCGTCCGTTCCGCCTCCCGGGGCCGACCCGGTCGAGCCGCTGAGGGGAAGCGGCGAGGCGGCGACACCGTCGGCTCCGGCGATCCCGCTCGACGCCGACGACACCCGCGGAGCCCACCTCCGCACGCTGCTCGGCGGCCCGGTCACGCTCAGCCTCGGAGCGACGCTCGTGATCGGCGGCCTCGTGGCCGGCACGCTCGCCGCCGGCATCGGGGTGGGGCTCGCCGTTGCCGCCGGCGCCGCCATCCTCGTCGTCTCGGTCGCCTTCGTGATCGCGTCCGGGCGGGCACGGGAGGACTTCTTCGGCGCCTACGCCTCGGCGCGGGGCCTGAGTCGGACGGGCGGGCAGACGAGCCTGCCGCCGTCGACGCCGCTGCTGCGCAAGGGCGATCGCCGCTACGCCGAGCAGGTGATGAACGGCGTCCTGCCGGGCGGGGCGCCGGGCGCGATCGGCCTCTACACCTACGAGGTGAAGACGACCGACAGCGAGGGCAACACCGACACCGACTACTACCGCTTCACGGTCGTCCTCCACGACGTCCCCGCGGTCGCCGCCCGATGCTCGGACGTCTACTGCCAGCGCCGCGAGGGGTTCCGGTTCATGGACGCGGCCGAGGACGTCTTCCGCCGCATGCAGCGTCTCGAGCTCGAGAGCGAGGCGCTCGACAAGCGCTACGAGATCTTCTTCGGGGCCGGCGACGACCCCGGCTGGATGAAGCAGCTCTTCTCTCCCAGCTTCATCGTCTGGCTGACGACCGAGACGCCCGACGACTTCGCCTTCGAGCTGTCGGCCGGCAGCCTCTGCGTCAACGTCAAGGGCCACTGCGACGACGCCGCCGAGCTCGACCGGCTCTGCGCGGCCGCCGGGACGGTCGCACGGCGCCTCGCCGAGGAGGCGGCCGAGTAGAGCGGCCGCTCAGAACCCCGGCAAGAGCGATCCCGAGTTGGCGACGATCGCGGCGGCGACGATCAGGAGCACCGAGGGGACGAGCAGCAACGCGACCGCGAGCTGCATCTTCGGGGCCGCCCGGGCGGCGTGCTCGGTGACCTCGCGACGCTGATCGGCACGCAGCGAGTGCGCCTGCTCGTGCAGGGCACGGGAGAGCGGCGAGCCGTGGCGCCGAACCCGCTCGAGCGCCGCGGCGAGCCCGGCCAGGGCGGTCCCACGCGAGCGCTCGCCGAGCGCCTGCAGCGCGTCCGACCGCGAGCGCCCGCACTCGATCGCGGCGACGGTCGCGGCGAGCTCCTCGCGCAGGGGCCCCGAGCTGGCCAGCATCGCCTCCTCGACGAGCGCCGCGATGCCACGTCCCGTCGCCGCCCCCGTCGCCATCAGGTCGAGCATGTCGGGCAGCGCCGCCGCGAGCCGCCGGCGACGGCTACGCGCCGCCGCCTCGACCAGCAGGTCGGGGGCCGCGAAGGCCGCCGTCGGCACGCCGACCGCGACGAGGATGCCGAGCCGCCCGGGCGCCGCCGGCGCCGCGAGCAAAGCGAGTGGAACCGCGGCCGCGGCGGCGGCCGCCTTGACGACGAGGAGCTCGAGCGCCGAGACCCGACCGGCGAGCCCGGCCGCCCGAAGCCGCTGCTCCCGCCCACCGGACCCCGCGGTCACGGGGCGGGCTCGTCGCGCGACGGCCGCTCGCAGCCGCCGGCGGATCCGGGCCGCTCCCGCCTCGCCGCCGGCCCCGACCAGCTCGCGGGCGGCGGCGAGGGCGAGAACGGCAGCGATCAGCGCGAGCGGGATCACCGCCGCACCTCGCCGAGCTTGCGGATGGCGAGGAAGCCGGCCACCTGGAGGGCGCCGGCGATCGCGAGCAGGACCACCGCAGCGGGCTCGGACGCCATGCCGGCGACGAAGCCGGGCGCGACCAGCTCGACGAGCAGCGCCATCACCAGCGGCATCGCGACGACCAGGCCGCCGGTCATCCGGGCCTGCGCCGTCGCCGAGCGGGCCTCCTTCTCGGCTCGCGTGCGCTCGGCCGCCGCGCGTGCGTGGCGGCGCAGCAGGCCCGCGAGGTCGCCGCCGGCCCGCTCCTGCGAGAGAACGGCAGCGATCAGCGCATCGATCCGTTCCGAGGGGACGCGACGGCCGAGCGCTGCCAGGGCGCGGTGGGCGGGGATCCCGAGATCGAGGTCGGCGCCCACTCGCGCCAGCTCGACGCCGCGCGGGCCCACCCCGGCGGTACGCTCGGCGGGGGGGGCGGATCGCCGGGGGCCGCCCCCCGCCCCCGAATACCCGATAGCC
>CAZTGN010000110.1:4292-8110 GCA_964613275.1 uncultured Conexibacter sp.
TCGACGGCGAGCAGGTAACGGCGTCGTCGGCGGGCGACGATCCAGCCGGCGGTCGCGGGGCCGGCCGCGGCGAAGCCGGCGAGGGGGATCGAGCCGGAGACGAGCACCGCGAGGGCCGCGAGCGCGAGCCCGGCAAGCAGCCCGAGCCGGCGGCGCTCCTGCCCGGTCGGCGCCCGGTTCTCGCTGCCGGCGAGAAGCAGCACCCGCGCCGCCGCCGCCAGGTGCCGGCGCAGCGCGGGCAGCACCGCGAGCCACTCGCGCAGCGCCACCGCGACCGCGGCACCGCCGAGCGCGGCCAGCAGGACCGGCGCCGCGGCGCTCATCGCTTCCGGCTCCAGATCGCGCGAACCGCCGGCGTCCCGGCGACGCGTGTCACCTCGCAGAGCTCGACCGCCCGGCGCCGGTCGCCGTCGCGGTCGAGGTGAAGGACGAGCCCAACCGCGTCGGCGAGCTGCTCGCTGACGACCTCGTGCGGGATGCCGAGTCCGGCCATCATCGCCAGCGTCTCGAGCCGGCGGATCGCGTCGGCCGGCCCGTTGGCGTGCACGGTCGAGAGCGCCCCGCGATGGCCGGTGTTGAGCGCGACGAGCAGGTCCATCGCCTCGGGGCCGCGGACCTCGCCGATCACGATCCGGTCCGGGCGCATCCGCAGTGCGTTGCGAACGAGATCGCGGATCGTCACCTCCCCCGTGCCCTCTATGCCGGCCGGCCGGCTCTCGAGCCGCACCACGTGCGGCTGGCCGAGACGGAGCTCGGCCGCGTCCTCGATCGTGATCACCCGCTCTCCGGCGGCGATGAAGGTCGAGATCGCGTTCAGGACGGTCGTCTTCCCCGAGCCGGTGCCGCCGCTGACGATCAGGTTGCGACGTCCGCGGACCGCGTCCGCCAGGAGGTCGCGGAGCTCGACGTCGAAGCTGCCCCGGGCGACGAGCTCGTCGGGGTCGGGACGGATCCCGGCGAAGCGGCGAATCGACACGGCGGGTCCGTCGACGGCGAGCGGCGGGATCACGACGTTGACCCGCGAGCCGTCGGCAAGGCGCCCGTCGGCCATCGGGCTGAGCTCGTCCACCCGGCGGCCGATCGGGCCGAGCACCCGTTCGATGACGTCCCGCAGGCCCTCCTCGTCGGGGAACGCCACCGGGGTGCGCCGCAGCCTGCCGTTGCGCTCTACCCAGACCCGATCGTGGCCGTTGACGAGCACCTCCTCGACCTCGGGGTCGCGCAGGAGCTCCTCCAGCGGGCCGAGCCCGACGGTCTCGCGGAGGACCCGGTCGGCGACCTCGGCGCGAACGTCCGCGGAGAGCAGCGCCGCATCGTCGGCGACGAGCGCCGCGATCGCCTCCGGCAGGGCCGGAACCTCCTCGGCGCCGGCGACCGCGAGGGCGCGTCGCTGCTCGATCAGGCGGTCGCGGAGCTCGGCCGCGAGCAGTCCGACTTGATCCGGCGCGCCGCTCACGAGGAGGGGATCAGCCTGATCTCGCGGGCGAAGTTCTCGGCCTCGATCAGCTCGAGCGCCTGCCGTCGCGTCAATGCCAGGGTGGCGCTCCAGCTGTCTCCCCCGGCCGCGGTCGCCGCTGCCGGGTCGGCGGGCGCGATCGCGACCAGCCGCACCGCGCGCGCCGCGACGCGCACCCGGGCACGGCCGCCCGTCACGGGCTCGCCGGCGACGACGACGTCCACCTCGGTCCGCCCGGCGCCTGCGGCGGCGATCGCGCCGGCGCCGCTGACGGTCACCTGGACCGGCTGGCGACGGCCGTCGAAGCGCGGCTCGCGCCCCCGACCGCTGCCGCTTCGCAGATGCGAGCCGAGGAGATAGGAGCCGGCAGGGACCGCGCTGCCGAGCCGGCGTCCGGCGAGCGCGGCGGGGTCGGCGATCGCATCGGGAGGCAGGAACCGGGCCGGCACCTCGCGAACGGTCAGCGCCCGGGCGACGATTCGTCGCCCGAGCTGGGTGCCAGCAGCGAGCGGCCGCTTCAGGGTCACCACCGGACGCACGTCACCGAGCTGCTCGTCGACGCGGTCGCGGTAGGAGGAGGCGATCCCCGCCGAGCCGACCCCGCAGGCGACGGCCAGCACCGCGAACGCGAACGCCCTGGCGCGCCGGCTCATACGCCGACGGTGCCGTCCACGACCGGAAGCGAGATCGCGGCCAGGGTGCCGCCGCCGGGCGTCGGGGCGGCCGGCAGCGCCTCACCCCCGCTCCCGGCGGCGACGTCGGCGACCACGCGCAGTCCGTGGCCGTGGCGGCGATCGCGCCGGCGCGCAGCCGGCGCGGAAGCGGCCGGTCCGCCGTCGCGAACCTCGAACCGCGCCTTGCCGGAGAGGGCTCGCGCCCGGACCCTGACGATCCCGCTGCCGTGGCGGAGGGCGTTGGCGACGAGGTTGTCGAGCGCGGCGCCGAGCCGGTCGACGTCCGCCTCGATCTCGACGTCGCGGCTATCGAGCTCGACCTCGACGTCGGCGAAGCGCCAGCGCAGGGCGAGCGCGCCGAGGACGTCCGACACCGCAGCCCTCCGCACCGGCCGCTGCCGGGCTCCGCCGTTGACGAGCACGTCGAGGTCGCGGAGCGCGGCCCGCGCCTGCTCGAGGCAGGCGGCGGCAGCGCCGACGTCCGGCGCCGCCGAGTCGAGGCTGAGCGTGACCGCCTGCAGCGGCCGCCGCAGCTCGTGCAGGGCGCGGTTCAGGCGGCGGGCGCGGCGCGCGTCACGAACCGTCCGGCCGGCCTCGACGAGGACGGCGGCCGCGGCCAGCAGGATCGCGATCGTGGCCACGGCTCAACCCCCGACGAGCCGGTAGCCGACGCCCCAGCAGTTGACGACGTAGGTGCCACGGTCGGGATCGAGCTTGCGACGGAGCCGGCTGGCATGCGAGTCGAGCGTCCGCGTCCGCCCGGCCGTCTCGAACCCCCAGACGTCGCGCAGCAGCTCCTCCTTGGTGAACACCCGCTCGGGCTCGGCGGCGAGCGCCCGCAGCAGCTCGAACTCCTTGTTCGCGAGCTCGACCGCGCGTTCGCCGACCCGGACCTCGCGGGTCGCCGGGTCGATCGACAGCAGGCCGACCCGGACCGGGCCGCCCCGGTGGCTCGAACGGCGCTCCAGCAGCCTGCGAGCGCGCTCCAGCAGCTCGTCGTAGAAGTACGGCTTGACCAGGTAGTCGTCAGCGCCGGCGCGAAGGCCGCGGACGCGGTCGCCGTCGCTGCCGCGGCCGCTCAGGACGACGATCGGCAGGTCGGCGTCGAAGGGCGCTGCCGCGTCGGTGGCGGCGCGGATCTCGCGGATCACGTCGAGCCCCGACGCATCGGGGAGGCCGATGTCGACGATCAGGGCGTCGGGCGTCCCGTAGCGGCAGAGCCGCAGCGCCTCCTCGGCCGTGCCCGCGGCGAGGGCTTCGTAGCGGTCGGCCTCGAGGTTGTCGCAGAGCAGCTCGCGCGTGGCCGCGTCGTCCTCGCAGACGACGATCGTGGCGAGCCTGTCGATCGCGGGCAGCATCCTCACCCACGAGAAGCCCGGCGGGCGGCGGCTCGCCCCGGGGATCCAAGGCGGCGGGCCGACGCTCACAATCACGGGTCGATGAGCGGGCTCTTCTCAGTCCTCCGGCACCGCGACTTCCGGCTGCTCTGGCTGGCCGGGCTCGCGAGCGTGCTCGGCGACCGGATCGTGACGGTGGCGCTGGCGCTCTTCGTCGTCGACCTGACCGGCGACGCGACCGACCTCGGGATCGTGCTCGCCGCCCACGCGGTCCCGCTCGTCGGGTTCATGCTGGTCGGCGGGATCTGGGCCGACCGGGTCGCCCGGCACCGGCTCATGGTGCTCACCGAC
>CAZTGN010000110.1:8120-8470 GCA_964613275.1 uncultured Conexibacter sp.
GGCGGCACTGATCATCAGCGGCGAGGTGGCGATCTGGCACGTGGTCGTGATCGAGGCGCTGTTCGGGACCGCGGAGGCCTTCTTCCGTCCGGCATCGACCGGCGTCGTCCCGCAGACGGTGCCCGAGCGGGAGGTGCAGGAGGCGAACGCGCTGATCGGGATGTCGAACAACATCTGCGAGTTCGCCGGCCCGGCGCTCGCGACCGCGCTCGTGCTCGGGGTCGGCGCCGGCGAGGCGCTCGCGATCGACGCGGCGACGTTCCTGGTCAGCGCCGCGCTGCTGGTGCGGATGAGCCCGCGCCGCCGCGAGGCGGCCGCGGGCGCCACCCTGGCTGAGGACGGCGGCGAGG
>CAZTGN010000111.1:0-5824 GCA_964613275.1 uncultured Conexibacter sp.
TTCGACTCCTCTCAGCCGCACTCGGGCCAGCCCTGCCCGCGCGGCCGGAGGATCGAGGCCGTAGCCCGCCGGGGCCAGGCCGAGGATCGGGTCTGGGCAGGGCGTCGGGCGCTGTCGCCCGGTGCCAAGAACCTGTCGCCGCAAGTCAAGTAGCGGCATCGCGAACCGCCTACTGTGTAGGTTCCCGTCAGGCGTTCTGCGGGGCACGATCGAGGGAGGTTCTGAAATGGCCGTCGACACGCTTTCGCCCCCCACCGGCGACGGGTTCGCCGCCCCGCTGCTCGGGGAGGAGCGCGCCGAGCTGATCACGCGGCTCGTGCGCAGGGTGGCATGCGCCGACCCTTCCGGCGAGCCGATCGAGGTCACCTCCCCGGTCAGCGGCGAAACCGTCGCGACCGTGCCCTCCTGCGGGATCGGCGACGTCGAGCGGGCGCTCGAGCGCTCGCGCGTCGCGCAGCGCGACTGGGCGCGCTGGCCGGCGCGCCGCCGGGCGCGCGTGCTGCTGCGCTTCCACGACCTGCTCTTGGCGCGCCAGCGCGAGGTGCTGGACCTGCTCCAGCTCGAGAGCGGCAAGTCGCGCCTGAACGCGTTCGAGGAGGTCGCGGCGACCGCCAGCACGGCGCGCTACTACGGAAAGCGCGCCCCCGCGCACCTGCGCACCCATCGCCGCCGCGGCGCCACCCCGGCCCTGACGCGCGCGTGGGAGGCACACGTCCCCGTCGGCGTCTGCGGGTTCATCACGCCGTGGAACTACCCGCTCACGATGGGCGTCACCGACGCCCTCGCGGCGCTCGTCGCCGGCAACGGCGTCGTCGCCAAGCCGGACGCGCAGACCCCGCTGAGCGCCCTCTGGGGCTTTCAGCTGCTCGAGCAGGCCGGGCTGCCGGCGGGCCTGGCGCAGGTCGTCACCGGGCCCGGCCCGCTGGTCGGCGGAGCGATCGCCGACCGCGTCGACTTCCTCATGTTCACCGGATCGACCGCGGTCGGCCGGTCGCTGGCCGCCCGCTGCGGCGAGCGGCTGATCGGCTGCTCGATGGAGCTCGGCGGCAAGAACGCGATGCTCGTGCTGCCGGACGCGGGGCTCGAGCGCGCGGTGAAGGGGACGATCAGCGGCGCGTTCGGCAACGCCGGCCAGCTCTGCATCGCCATGGAGCGCGTGTACGTGCACCGCTCGCTCTACGACGGCTACGTCAGGCGCCTGGCCGAGCAGGTCGGCCGGCTGCGCCTCGGCGGCGCGCTCGACTGGAGCGCCGACGTCGGCTCGATGATCTCGCGCGGGCAGGTCGACACCGTCGTCGCCCACCTCGAGGACGCCGTCGCCAAGGGCGCTTCGGTGGTCGCGGGCGGTCGCGCGCGGCCGGACGTCGGGCCGCTGTTCTTCGAGCCCACGGTGCTGGTCGGCGTCACCGACGACATGACCTGCCATCGCGAGGAGACCTTCGGGCCGCTGCTCGAGATCTACCCGTACGACGACGTCGACGAGGCGATCGGCGAGATCAACGACTCGCCCTACGGGCTCAACGCGAGCATCTACTCGGGCGACGTCGCGGCCGCGCGCGGGCTCGCCGCCAGGATCAGGGCGGGCACGGTCAACATCAACGAGCCCTACGCGGCGGCGTTCGGGTCGATCGACGCGCCGATGGGCGGGATGGGGCAGTCGGGCGTGGGCCGCCGCCACGGCGCCCACGGCATCCTCAAGTACACCGAGGCCCAGACGATCGCAGCCCAGCGCCTGATGCCGCTCACCCCCGACGCCGGCACTCCCGGGAGGATCTACGCGACGGCCATGACGACGGGCCTGCGACTGCTCCGGCGTACGCCCGGGATGTGAGCGCGGTGGGGCGCTACGACTTCGACTACATCGTGGTCGGGTCCGGCTTCGGAGGCAGCACGGCCGCGCTGCGGCTCGCCGAGAAGGGCTACAGCGTCGCCGTGCTCGAGTGCGGGCGGCGCTACGAGGACGCCGACCTGCCGGAGGCCACCTGGCGGCTGCCGCGCGCCTTCTGGCTGCCGGCGCTGAAGCTGCGCGGGATGCTGCGCGTCTCGCCGTTCAAGGACGTCACGGTGCTCTCGGGCTCCGGCGTCGGCGGCGGGTCGCTCGTCTACTCGATGGTGCTGCTGCGCGCGCCGGACCGCTTCTTCGACGACCCGCAGTGGGCCGGGCTGGCCGACTGGCGCGCCGCGCTGGCGCGCCACTACGACGAGGCCGAGCGGATGCTCGGGGTGATGCGCTACGAGCGCGACGGCGTCGGCGACCGCCTGCTGCTGTCGGTCGCCGAGGACATCGGCGTCGCCGGCACGTACACGAAGCCGAACGTCGGCGCCTTCCTCGGCCCGCCCGGCGAGACCGTCGAGGACCCGTACTTCGACGGCGCCGGGCCGCCGCGCACCGGCTGCACGCGCTGCGGCAACTGCATGGTCGGCTGCCGCGTCGGCGCGAAGAACGTCCTGACCAAGAACTACCTCTACTTCGCGGAGCGCCACGGCGTGCGGATCCTGCCCGAACGCCTGGTGACCGACATCCGCCCGCTCGGACGCAGCGGCGACGGCAGCGCGGGGTTCGAGGTCACGAGCGTGACCCCCGGCAACGCGCTGCTCAGGGGCCGGCGGACGATGCGCGCCCGCGCCGTGGTCGTCGCGGCGGGGACGCTCGGCACCAACAAGCTGCTCCAGCGCTGTCGGCTGAACGGCTCGCTCAACGTGCTCTCGCCGCGCCTCGGCGAGAAGGTCCGCACGAACTCCGAGTCGGTGCTCGCGGTCACCTCCCCGGACGACCGCTTCGACCTCGCCGACTCGGTCTGCATCTCGTCGAGCATCTGGCTCGACGAGAACACCCACGTCGAGCCCGTGATCTACGGCACCGGGGGCGACTTCAACTCGTCGATGTTCTCGCTGCTCGTCGATCCCGGCCGCCGCGGCGAGCAGCCGTTGCGCTTCGCCGCCGCGGCGCTGCGGCACCCGGGGGCGCTGCTGCGCGCGAGCAACCCGCGGCACTGGTCGCGGCGGACGCTGCTGTTCATCGTCATGCAGTCGCTCGACTCGTCGATCCGGCTGCGCCCGTGGCGGCGGCTGCGCGACGGCACGGTGCTGCTGCAGACCGAGCCGGATCCCGACGCTCCGCGTCCCGCGCCGATCCCCGAGGCCTACGACCTCGCCCGCCGGCTCGCCGAGAAGATGGGCGGCACGCCGCAGTCGGCGGTGTTCGAGGCGGCGCTCGCCACGCCGGTGACGGCGCACTTCCTCGGCGGCGCCGTGATCGGAGCCGACGCCGACCAGGGGGTCGTCGACGCCGACCTCAACGTCCACGGCTACGAGAACCTGATGATCTGCGACGGATCGACCCTGCCGGCCAACCTCGGCGTCAACCCGTCGCTGACGATCACGGCGCTCGTCGAGCGCGCGATGGAGCGCATCCCGCCGCCGGCTGGCCGCGGCGGGACGGCCGCTAGCGAGGCGGCGGTTGCCGCCGCCTGACCCTGACGACGGCCGGCGGGAGGATGTGCCGCCCGGCGCCCGCGGCGCCGTCGGATCGCTTCGGTCCCGGTGACGCGCGGGCGAGGGCGGTCTCACCCGCGCGCCCGGCGCACCATCCGGTCGCTCACGCGGCTCATCACCGAGGGCACGAGCTGGGCCATGCGGCGGGTGAGCCGTGCGCGGCGTCCCGGGACGATCATCCAGCGGCGCGCGGCGAGTCCGCGGACGATCTGCTCGCAGGCGTCGTCGACCTGCAGCGTGCCGGAGAACTTCTTCAGCTCGAGCCCGATCGGGTCGCCGCTGCGACGCTCGTCGTCGACCATCGGGGTCTCGACCTCCGGCGGGCAGACCACGCTGACATCGATGCCCTGCGGCCTGCATTCGAGCCGCAGGCAGCCGGCGAGCCCGACGACGCCGTGCTTCGACGCGCTGTAGCCCGCGTACCCGTAGTTCGGGACGAGCCCCGCCAGCGAGGCGATCAGCGCGAGCTGGCCGCCGGTGCGCATGTGCGGCAGCGCGGCCGCGGCGAAGTTGCGCGAGCCGATCAGGTTGACCTCGATCACGCGTCGGAAGCGCTCCTCGCTGAGCTCGGAGAACGCGGCGGAGTCCTGGATGCCGGCGCAGTTGAGCGCCAGCGCCGGCGCGCCGATCGCGCCCACGGCGTCCTCGACCGCCTTGTTCAGCGCGGCTCCGTCGCTGACGTCCGCCTCGTGCAGGCTGACGGTCGGGCCGTCGCCGGCCGCAAGCCGCGCCCGTGCCCGCTCGCCGATCCGCAGGTCGACGATCGCCACCGCCGTCCCCTGCGCGCGCAGCATCTCCGCCACGCGCAGGCCGATCCCGCTGCCGCCGCCGCTGATCAGGGCCGTGTCCCAGTTCGTGGTCGTGCTCATCGCTGCTCTGCCTCCTCGTCGTCTGTCGGTTGCCGGCCCTCGCCGAGCAGGCCCTGCTCGGCGAGCCATCGCTCGCAGCGGCGCATGCCCTCGTCGAGGCCGACCCGCGGCTCGTAGCCGAGCACGCGCCGCGCCTTCTCGATCGAGTAGCCGCCGTTGCGCGCGAGCATCCGCATCGTCTGCGCGCTCACCTCGGTCTCCTTGCCGAGCAGCCCGTACACGGCGCCGACGGTCCCCCCCAGGCCGACCGCGAGCGGCGTCGGCAGCGTGCGCGGCGGACCGCCGCCGAGCATCCGCGCGTAGTGGCCGAAGAAGTCCCCGGCGGGCAGCGACGGGCCGTCGCCGATCGTGAAGACGTGGCCGGCCGCCGCGTCCGATTCGATCGCGGCGATGATCCCGTCGATCAGGTTGTCGACGTAGACCGGGCTGAAGCGGCCGCGCCCGCCGGCGGGAAGCACGAACCGGCCGGCGCGCAGCATCTCGACGGGGAGCACCGTCCACGGGCGCGAGCCGGGTCCGTAGACGTCGGCGGGGCGGATCACCGTGGACTCGATCTCGCCGGCCGCGTGCGCCTGCAGCACCACCTGCTCGGAGGCGATCTTGGTGTCCACGTACGTGTTGCCGTTCGGTCGCACGGGGTGCGTCTCGGCGGCGGCCTCGGGCAGGTCGAAGCCGAACGCGGCCACCGAGGAGAGGTGCACGAAGCGCCCGACGCCCGCGGCGGCCGCCGCCTCGAGCACCCGCCGGGTGCCGAGCACGTTGACGGTCCAGATCGCGTCCGCGGGGGCGGAGTTGGAGACGATCGCCGCGGTGTGGACGAGCGCGTCGGCGCCCTCGAGCATGTCGCTCCAGGCGCTCGGGTCCAGCGTGTCGCCGGCGGCGACGCCGAGCTCGGGGTCGGCCTCGCGATCGACGCCGGCGGCCGCCCAGCCGCTCGCGCGGCAGCGCTCGAGCAGCGCCCTCCCGATGAAGCCGCGCGCTCCGGTCACGAACACCCTCATCGCCTCAACCTCCTCGTCGGGATGAACCCGGTCAGGCGCCAGGCGCTGCGCCGCGGGTGGAGCAGCTCGACGTTGTGCCCGGACGGCAGCTCGAAGTACATGACGCGGAAGACGCCGACCTCGAGCGGCGTGGGGCTCGTCGGGTGAAAGCCCGCGTCGACCCAGCGCGCGAAGGTCGCGTCGAAGGTCTCGCGGTCGCGGGCGACGAAGGCGACGTTCATGATCCCCTGGTCGCAGAGCCGGCGCCCGGGCGGCTCGGGGCGCCCGGCGGGATCGTCGTAGCGGACGAGCTCGATCAGCGCGGTGCCGGCGTCGAGCGTGCGGGCCGTGCGCCGCGCCCCGTCGAGCCCCCAGAGCGCCTCGTGCCCAGGGTCGTGGAGCGGCTCGGCCGCCAAAGCCAAGCCCGTGGCCCCCGTGCAGCACGGAGCCCCCCCCGAGGGGTCGGCCCACCCCAACAGG
>CAZTGN010000111.1:5834-7027 GCA_964613275.1 uncultured Conexibacter sp.
CCCAGGGTCGTGGAGCGGCTCGGCGGCATCGGCCAGGCCGATGCCGCCGGTCCAGCTCGGAGCCGCCGCGTCGAGGTCGGCGACCGAGATCGTCACGGCGCGCAGCGTCGCGCCGGCTCCGGGCCAGCGCGGCGGCTCGCGGCCAGTGAGCGGATCGCGCTCCAAGAGCTCGACCCAGTTTCCCTCCGGGTCGCGAACGCAGGCGCGCCGCTCTCCGCGTTCGCCCAGCACCGGGCCGACGGGCGCCGAGCCGAGGGCGGTCAGCGAGCCGAGCGTCGCGTCGAAGCCGGCGACGTGGAACGCGGCGCGCCGGTAGCCGTGGTCGGCCGGCGTCTCGTCCGGGCGGCGCGGGCGCGGCTTCGGGCGCAGGAAGCGGAACAGCTCGATCTGCACCAACTCGCGTCCGTCCATCAGCCAGCGGGCGGGGAAGACCGGGTTGGAGAGCCCGTTCACCTTCCCGGCGAGCGGTCCGGCGAACAGCGTCGAGCCGCTCGGGAGCAGCCCGAGGCCGGCGCGGTACCAGCGGTGCATCCCGGTGCCGCCGAGGTGGTTGTAGGCGAGCTGGCCGAGGGCGAGGGACGGGCCCATGCGCGCAGGCTATGGATCGGCCCCGTCGCGCGCTTGACCTCGCGCGACAGAACCTCGACAACGCGCGCCAGCCGCCGTCAGCGGCGGGCAGCCGCCCGTGCTCGTGCCCGAAGCGCTCGCGGCGACTCCCCGAACCAACGCCGGCACGAACGGCTGAGCGTGCTCTGCTCGCTGTAGCCGAGCGTCGCCGCGATCTGGCTCATCTGCAGCTCCGAGCTGGCGATGTAGTGGTGGGCGCGCTCGCGGCGGACCTCCTCGATGAGGCTCTCGAAGCTCGTCCCGGCGACGGCCAGCCGTCGCTGCAGGGTTCGGTCGTGGACGCCGAGATGCGCGGCCACGGTCGGCAGCGTGCAGTGGCCGGTGGGCAGCAGCCGCGTGACGAGGTGGCGCACCTGCTCCTCGATGTCGTCCGGTGCCACGCCCTCGTAGCTGTCGAGGAACCGGACCGCGAGATCGCGGACCTCGGGATCGCTGCGTCGCAGCGGCGTCGCGAGCAGCTCGGCAGGGAAGTCGAACCCGCAGTGGTCCCGCTCGAACTGCACCTCCGCGTCGAAGTGGTCGCGGTAGACGCGCGGGGCGGAGATCGGCGCGTGCGGAATCGCCAC
>CAZTGN010000111.1:7037-8467 GCA_964613275.1 uncultured Conexibacter sp.
GCAGGGGGCGGAACCGCGGCCCGATCAGAACCCGCACGATCCGCGCGGTGGTGCCGACGCTGAGCTCGAAGACCTGGGCGCGGGGGAACCGCCCGGGGGCGATGATCGAGAAGCTGATGCGCGCCTCGGCCGCCCCGGCCGGCTCGACGCTGAGCGCGATCGCCGAGCTGTAGAAGTGCAGGTAGTTGACGATCCGCATGAAGGCGTCGTCGACGCTCGAGGAGTGGCGCGCGACCACAGCGACCGGGCCGAGGATCTCGATCCCCTGCCGCCGTGAGAGCCGCAGGCCGAAATCCGGGCGCTCGAGCGCCGTCGTGGCGCGCTCGACGAGCTCGGCGAGCGTCGCGTAGGCGATGTAGGTGTCGCGGTCGGCGATCGTCTCCTCATCGAGCCCGACCTCGAGCAGCAGCGCCGCGGGGTCGCCGCCGAGCTCGCGTACCAGCGGCACGAACCCGTCCAGCGAGCTGGCCCTGATCTCCTCGCCCACCGCCGCCGAGTATCGAGACGCTGTCGTCTGATGTCAAGCGTCGTCCCGGCCGTCGCGTGGCCGTGCCGACGGCGCCGCCCACCCGTTTCGTCTCGGGGACGGCGGGGAGCATCGGGCATCGCTTCCGCCTGCGCCCACCTCGAGACGATCCGCGCGGTCACGCCGAGCGGCATGGAGGGGTGCGGCCGGGGCGGAGGCGGCGGGATGGGACGCCGACAGCATGCGCTCGACCTGGTGTCGGCCGCCGTGTAAGCCCGGCATCCGGGTCGGCCCCGACCCCCCTCCCGGTCCGGCAACCGGCGCCGCGCCGCGCCGCCTCTGATAGAAGTCGCCGACCGCAGGGCGCCGGCGGGAAGCGCCCGCCGATCCTCGCGCCGCCAACCAACGATGGGGAGGGACACCTCGATGCTGAACGCCGGTCACGCCGCCTCGCCGCGGATCCTGCTCACCGCCGCCCTGATCCTCGGCGCGCTGGCGATCGCCGCGATGGCCCCGGCCGGGGCGGCGGCGAAGCCGAAGGCGCGGGTCGCGGTCGACATCGGGACGAAGAGCCAGAAGCAGCTCCTCGAGCAGGGTGGGCTCGACGTCCACCTGAAGGCGAAGCGGGCCGGCAAGGTGAAGGTGACGGCGGCCTACGACGGCCGTCGCAAGCTGTTCGAGCCCGAGGTCGTGAGGACCGGGAGGCGGTTCGACGGGACGGTCGAGATCGACCTGACCGACGCCGGCGAGAAGCGACTGGGGAGCTGCGGCGCCAAGAAGGTCAAGGCCCGCGGCCTCTACCGCGCCGGCGGCAAGAAGCGCAAGGTCGTCGCCACCCGCCGGCTCGACAAGGACGCGAGCCGCTGCGACAAGCCCTACACACCGGTCCCGGTCGAGAACGCCGACCGTTGCGACTTCCTCGACCCGGCGGTCTGCCTGCAGCCGTTCCCGAACGACTACTTCA
>CAZTGN010000112.1:0-8460 GCA_964613275.1 uncultured Conexibacter sp.
ATCCGGCCTCGTCGGCGGAGAACGCGAAGGTCGGGGTCGGATCGTTGGTCGGGCCTGACGGCCCCGCGTCGATCGTCGTCTCGGGCGGGGCGTCGGCGCAGGCGACCGTGATCAGCACCATCGCCGACGAGCCGCCGTTGACCATGTAGTTGAAGCTGGCGGGCGGATCGCCGGGGTTCGTGTTGCAGTAGCCGGGGTCGGGCTCGTAGGTGAGGCTCTTGTTGTCGGGGGCGAGCACGAGGTTGCCGTGGAGGCCGCCGGAGATGAGGAAGACGATCTCGAGCGGGCCGCCGTCGGGATCGGTGTCGTTGGCAAGCACGTCGATCGGCGTCGGGCCGGCGTCCTGCGCGATCGTCACCTCGTCACCGACCGCGGTCGGGGGGATGTCCTCCGACCCGCTGATCGAGACCTCCTCGAGCACGGGGCTTCGATCCGGGTCGCTGCTGGTCAGGGCCGCCCGGTACTGGAGGTAGCGGCTGTTGCCGGGGATCTGGTCGCCGCTCGCCGCGACCGGGGTGAACCCGCTCCAGCTCCCGTCCGGCGTCGGCGTGTCGCCGGTGCGGACGCTGAGCGCGATCCCGGTGCCGGCCGGAGCGTCGGCGCTCCAGCTCAGCGCGCCCCAGTCGGTGCTCCCGCCCGCGTCCAGGACCCGCGAGTCGAAGCTGCCGGAACCCGGATAGGTTCCCATCCGCAGCCATTCGATGCTCAGCTCGGGCCCGCCCGAGCTGAGGTCGCTCACCGTCGGCCGCAGATCGACGCCGAAGCTGCCGGAGTGGATCGCCACGAGGCTTCCGTCGACGTAGTAGCGGACCTCGTTCGCGTCCCACTCGATCCGGTAGCGATGCGATGCCTCCGGCGTGACGCCCGGCACCGTGATGCTGCTCTCGCCGGCGCCGAAGTTCGTCCGTGCCCGCACCTCGTTGCTCGTGTTGCCGGTGCTGAACATCGCGTAGAGGTCGCTCTGGAAGCTGTCGGCGGTCAGGCCGGCGTGCTGGTAGGGGGCCGCGCCGAGCGCCCCCTCGAACTCGAGGACGCGGCCGGGGCCGAAGGTCGCATCGGTGCTCGTGAAGGCGCCATCGACGTGGAGGCTGCCGCCCGAGACCGTGGCGGACCCGCCGGTCCACGGCGCGCCGTTCCCGCTCGACCAGCCCGCCGGGAGCCCGGGGCCGCCCCTGAACTCCTCGCCGACCGCCGGCCTCAGCGTGACCTCGCCGTTCGCCGTCTCCGCGACGTAGGCCCCGGAGCCGGGATCGCCGGCGGAGAAATCCGCCGTCGTCGTGTCGATCAGCCCGACCGGCGGGCCTCCGATCGTGAACTTCCAGCCCGCGTCGGTCCCGAGCGGGTTGCCGGCCGTGTCCTCGATCGAGCCGGCTACCGTGACGTCGTAGGTGGCCTCGGGCTCGAGGTTCGAGTCCGGATCGAGGGTCACCGTGCTGCCGGTCGCGTTGACGGTCGCAGGGACGTCGGCGCCGCTGCCCCGCTTGCGCAGGCGCACGCTCGAGCCGTCGACCGTCGCCGGGGCGACGACCTCGCTGAAGCCGACGACGACGCCGGAATCGGCCGCGACCCCGGTGGCATCCGGTGCCGGGCTGCGCTGGGTGATGCTCGGGGCCGTCGTGTCGGGGGACTGGGCGTAGCCGACCGACACCTGGCCGAGAGCCGGCGTCGCGCCGGGGTCGACGCTGGTCAGCCGCGCCCGATACTGCAGGTAGCGCGACTCGCCGGGTACCTCATCGCCGCTCGTCGTGATCGGGTCGAACCCGCTCCAGCTTCCATCGGGGGCCGGTGTGTCGCCGGTGCGGACGCTGATCTCGATCCCGGTGCCGGCCGGCGTGGCCGCATCCCAGGCGAGCGCGCCCCAGTCGGCGTTCCCGCCGGCGTCGAGGATCCGCGAGTCGAAGCTGCCCGCCGCCGGGTAGGTGCCCATCCGCAGCCAGTCGAGCCCGAGCTCGGGCCCGCCGGGGTTGAGATCGCTGGTCAGCGGCCGCATCGCCGCGGCGAAGCCGACCGGGTGGGTCGCGAGGAGCGCGTCGTCGACGAAGAACCGGACCTCGCCCGGGTCCCACTCGATCCGGTAGCGGTGCCGGGAGCCCAGCAGGCCCGCGGGCAGCGGCGTATCGGTCGCGGTGGCGCCGTTGTGGGTGCGGGCGTGGAGCTGACCGTCCGCCTTGGTGCCGAACGCCGCCCACGGCGGGGCGTTCAGGTCGGTTGCGAACCCGGCGGTCTGGAAGGGAGTGGCTGCGAAGGTCGCGGCGAACTCCAGCGAGCGACCGGAGCCGTAGGTGGCGGCCGTGCCGGCGCTGGCGCCGTCGACGTGGAGGCTGCCGCCGGAGACGGCCGCGCCGCCCCCTGCCGACCACGGGGCGCTCGACCACCCTGCCGGCAGCGAGGCGCCCTCGAACTCCGCTCCTTCCGCGGGCCTCAGCGTCACCTCGCCGTCGTCGCTCCGCGCCACGTACGTATCGGCGCCGGTCGCGCCGGCCCCGAAGTCGGCGCTGGTCGTGTCGATCAGCGAGAGCCCGGCGGTTGCGAACGTCCAGGTCTCGTCGGCGCCGAGCGGGTTTCCGGCTTGATCCTCGACCGAGCCGGCAACCGTGACCTCGTAGGCGGCGGCGGGCTCGAGGTCGGAGTCCGGATCCAGGGTCGCCGTCGCGCCCGTATAGGCGACGGTCGCCGTGACGTCGGCCCCGCCGCCCAGCTCGCGCAGGCGAACGGCGCTCGCGTCGATCGTCGCCGCATTCATCGGCTCGCTGAAGCCGACCTCGACGTTCGTGGCACGATCGACGCCGTCGGCGCCCGGTACGGGCGTCCGCGTCGTGATCGTCGGAGCGGTCGTATCGCCGCCTGCCGCGTAGGTGGCGCTGACCTCGCTCAGGCTCGGTGACCGCATCGGGTCGCCGGAGTCGAGGACCGCCCGGTACTGCAGGTACCGCGAGTGGCCGCCGATCGCTCCGCCCGGGGTCGCGATCGGGGCGAACGCGCTCCAGCCGGCATCGGGCGTCGGTGTGCTCCCGGTGCGGACCTGCAGCGCAACGCTCGTCCCGGCGGGGGTGTCGGCCGTCCAGTTGAGCGCCTGCCAGTTGACCGCCTCGCCGGCATCGAGGATGCGCGAGTCGAAGCTCGAGGACGCCCCGAACGGACTCATCCGGATCCAGTCGACCGACAGGGCGGGGCCACCGGCGTTGAACTCGCTCGCGGCCGGGCTCAGGTCGGGGCCGAAGCTCGCCGTGTGGGTCGCCACGAGGCTTCCGTCGACGTAGTAGCGGACCTCGCCCGCCCCCCACTCGATCCGGTAGCGGTGCTCGGAGCCGACGAGCGCGCCCCCGATCGGCGTATCGACGCTCCCCGATCCCGTGTTGGTGCGGGCGAAGAGCTGGTCGCTCGTGCCGGCGGTGCTGAACAAGGCCCAGGCGCTGGTGAAGTCGTCGGTCAGGCCGACGTGCTGGAACGGCGCCGCGCCGAAGGTCGCGCTGAGCTCGAGCGAGCGGCCCGGGCCGAAGCTCGCGTCGGTAGCGGCGTAGGCGCCGTCGACGGCGAGCCTGCCGCCGGCGACGGTGGCGCTGCCCCCCGCTCCGCCGCCCTGCGACTCCCAGGTCGTGCCCGACCAGCCGCCCGGCAGCCCCGGCCCGCCCGCGAACTCGGCGCCGACTGTGGGCTCGAGCATCACCTCGCCGTCCCCGGACTCGGAGACGTAGCCGTCCGGGTCGATCGTCCCGGCGGAGAAGTCGGCCACGGTCGTGTCGATGAGGGTGGCCGCCGGGGTGGTGAAGCTCCGCGGGGGCTGGGCGCCGCCGGGCTCGGTCGTCGCGTTCGCCGACGCGTCGGCCGATCTCACCCGGTAGTGGTAGGTCGTGCTCGGATCGAGGCCGCTGAGCTGCACGCTGTGCGAGGTGCCGAGCCCGACGCTGCTCGCGCTCGAGCCCAGCGAGCCGGGGCTGGTCCCGTAGTCGACCCGCGAGTCGGAGGCCTCGTCGGTGTCCCAGCTGATCGTCGTGCCCGCACCCGTCGACACCACGTTGACGTTCGAGATCACCGGCCCCGTCTGGTCGGGCTCGTAGGACGCCGTGTAGTCGCCCGGGGCGGCGTCGACGAACGCGTACCCGACCCCCTTGACCGTCCGCGTCGTGAAGCTCACCGGGCTCCCGTTCCTCCTCACCG
This sequence comes from uncultured Conexibacter sp., assembly GCA_964613275.1. Lineage (GTDB taxonomy): Bacteria > Actinomycetota > Thermoleophilia > Solirubrobacterales > 70-9 > RHKX01. The sequence continues at coordinate 4,159 of CAZTGN010000112.1, forward strand.
CGGTCAGCTCGCCGGCGGGCGAGGTGCTCGGAACCATGGCCTGCAGGCCGTTCGCCCCGGCGCCGACTTCGATCGAGAACTCGAGCTGGTCGCCGTTCCAGTCGAGGCCCTCGAACGAGGAGCCGTTGCGGCCGTCGAGCCAGCGCAGCATCTGCTCGCTGGAGACGACCGGGACGTCCCGCGCCTGCGCCGAGGCGACGATCGCGTCGGAGCCGGCGGAGGAGGCGGAGTCGGTGTGCATGTTGGCGACGAACGCGCCGTAGTAGCCCTCGCTGCCGAGCGCCCGGTCGAGCAGCGCGTCGGCCGTGAACGGGTAGGACTGGCCGGATTCGTCGGTCATCTGGGTCGGCGCCTGGTAGACGTCGATCATCGAGCCGTCCGTGTCGGCGAAGCGCATCGGCATCGCCGAGCCCGTGAACAGCCCCGGCGTGTCGTCGACCCAGCCCGGCGGCCAGTAGTAGTAGTTCGTGTCGAGGCGGATGCCGTGGTCGAGCTCGGCCTTCGGAACCGAGGCCCAGTCGCTCCAGGCTATGCAGTGGGTGCGGCTCGTGCTCGGGGCGGGAACGCTCGGGTACTCGGAGGCGAACTGCCCGAGCTGGTCGGTCAGGTTCTGCTCGAGCGAGAGCGGCGTGAAGTCCGCGCAACCGGTGCTCAGGTGCAGCCCCACCTCGAAGCCGTCGGCCTCATAGCCCGCCGCCTGGGCGTCGCTGAGCGGCGAGCTCGGATAGACGTAGGAGGTCGAGCGGATGCACTCCCAGTCGGCGACCGAGCAGCCGGCCGGGCTCAGCGCCTTGTAATGGTCGAAGCGGCCGGCGGTGCCGCCGCCGGCGTGATCGTCGCCGGTCATCACAACGACCGCCTTCTCGGCGCGCGGGAAGTACCAGAATCGCGGCAGCGGCATCCGGTCGGCGTTCATCGTGCCGATCAGGTTGGCCAGCAGCCGCTGCTGCTCGTCGGCCTGCGGGATCGCGATCCTGTCGCGATCGACCCAGTCCGGCTGCGGGTCGGTGGCGGCGTCGCCGAAGAACAGGTTGTCGGCGCGGATCGGGCCCGCCTGGCCGTCGCGCGACTGGCCGGCCCAGGCCGGGTTTCCCTGCCGGGTGTAGACGACGGAGCGCGCGAGGTCGTAGGTGAAGGCCGCGGCCTGCCCGCCGTTGGGGCCGACGCTGCGCAGGGTGACGGCCGGGTTCGGGGTGGCGGTGCTCGCGTCCGAGTAGAGGGTGGCGACGGTGCTCGCATCGCTCACCGTGTAGAGGTCGGCGGCGCCGTGGTACTGGATCGTCTCGCCGACGATCCCGGCTCCGGGGCTCGAGCCCGTAGCGACCTTCATGTAGCCCTCTGCCAGCGGCGAGCCCGCCGGGCTGAGGCCGAGCAGGCCGGCGAGGTCGCCGTCGGGGCGCATCGCGATCAGGTTGCCGCCGCCACTCACCCAGTCGCCGAGCATCTGCGCCTGGGCGGGGCCGAGCGCCGTCGCGCCGAGGACGACGACGTCGTAGGAGTCGAGCATCGCGGCATCGACGCCGGAGAGGTCGGTGACGTTGAACTCGTTCAGGCCCTCGGCGCGGAGGATCTCGGCGTAGTAGCGGCTGAACGGGTCGGCGGAGCTGCCGATCACGAGGATCGGCCCGCCCGGACCCTCGTCGGGAGGCGGCGGCGGCGGCGCGGCCGTCGTGAACGACCAGGCGTGGTCGGCGCCGCGCGGGTTGCCGGCGAGGTCGGTGACGCCTCCGGGGCCGCCCTTGACGGCGGCCGTGTAGGCGGTCGAGTTGGCGAGCGGGGCATCCGGATCGAGGCTCGCGGTGCGGGTCGCGGCCGAGTAGCTGACCGCGGCCGGGACGAGCGCGCCCGAGCCGTCGCGAAGCTCGAAGCTGGCCGCGTCGACGCTCGCCGCGTCCATCGCCTCGTTGAAGGTCGCGGTGACGTTGGTCGACGTCCCGATGCCGGAGGCGCCCGCGGCCGGCGCGACCAGGCTGATCTGGGGCGGCGTCGTGTCGGGGCCGACATCGTCGTCGAAGACGACGTCGACCCAGTAGTTGGTCGCGTTGAAGGTGCTCGTCGGGAAGACCCCGGCCGGCCCGTAGTTGTAGACGCCGTTGGCGCCGTCGACGCCGTCGGCGAGCGCGTGCAGGGGCGGGGCGTCGGCGCCCTGGCCGGCAAAGGCGCCGCCGGTCGCGGCGTAGCCGCCGTTGGGAGCGTGGTAGGAGGCGACGTAGGTGGTGTCGGCGTCGATCGCCACGGCCGGGTCGAGCTGGACCTCCTGCCAGCCGGAGGCTGACTCGCCGGTGAACGTCGCCTGCGCCAGCAGGGTGCCCGTCGCCGACCAGAGGTGGCCGACGTGGGTGCCGGTGTTGTCGGGGCCCTTGTAGAAGCGCAGCCCGGTGATCTCGCCAGCGACGTCGGAGCGGAACCTGACGCCGAGCTCGACCGCGCCGCTGTCGCTCTCGAGCGGCGGCGTCGCCGAGGGGCTCCAGATCGAGCAGGGGCAGCTCGCCGGCACGACGTCGACCGTCGTGCCCGCCCCGGGCGACTCGAGGTTGGCGCTGTCGTCGGCCGCCCGCGTCCGGATCGTCGCCGGGCCGGTCGCCTGCGGCGTCCAGGAGTAGGTCCAGTTGCCGCGACCCTCGGCGGGGTGCCAGCTCGAGCCGCCGTCGACGGAGACCTCGACCCCGCCGACCTCGCCGCCGCCGGCGTCGGCGGCCGTGCCGCTGATCGTCGTCTCCTGACCGGCCTGGACGTCGGCACCGGGGCTCGGGCTCGTCAGCACCGAGCTCGGCGCGGACGTGTCGGTGGAGGCGGTTGCCGCCGTCAACCCCGGCTGCAGGCCGTCGGGCTGGGCGCCCATGTCGGCGAGCAGGTTCACGGTCGCCTGCTGCATCCGCTGGTCGGGAGTCGAGGCGCCGCGGTCGTGGCTTGCGTCGAGCCCCCACGACCACTGGATCGTGCCGGCGCCGAAGACGAGCGCGCCGCTTTGGGCGCGGTAGAGCGTCAGGTGGTGGGTCGCGGTCCCGGGCGCGTAGGTGGAGCCGTTGTCCTGCAGCACCTCGACCCCGGGGCGAACCGCCGTCGAGAGCCGGATCAACCCGGGCGGGCGCGAGCCGTTGTCGAGATCCTCGTCCCACTCGTAGCCGAGCGTGTTCTCGCCGAGGGTCGCGCTCTGCCCCGGCGCCAGCGAGTCCAGGTTGGTGTTGCGCCAGAGCCGCAGCCTGCCCTCCGCCGCCCCGACCTCGATCTCCGAGGTGCCGGAGTTGACCATGAAGATCGTGCCGGTCAAGCCGTTCTCCGGCTGCGGCCCCTCGGGGTTGAAGGGGCGCTCGTCGCGCCACGTGCCCGTCCAGGTCGAGGTCGGGTCGATCTTCGCGCCGGCGTGGGTCTCCTTGTAGGAGACGAGCGTCCGATGGGAGGTGGCGGCGCCGTCGATGCTGTCCTCCCAGCGGGTCTTCCAGAACGACTCGTTGCCGCTGAGGAAGGCGAGGTCGACGCCGGCGTCCCGTGCGGCGGTCACGTTCGCGCGCTGCCCCGCCGACCAGTACTCGTCGTGGCCGACCGACAGGTACGCCTCGTGCTCGAGGATCTCGCTGCCGTAGCGGTCGCCGTCGACGCCGGTGAAGTAGCTGACGTCGTAGCCGTTGCGCTCGAGCCAGCGCACCATCGGGTACTCGGCGTTGAACGGGGAGTCCTCCGGGGTCGGGCCCCTCGTCGTGAACGGGCGGTTGTAGCTGACCTCGTAGGCGCGGCCGGCGGGCGAGCCGGTGTAGAGGCTGTTGCCGCCGTACTGGTTGTAGGCCTGCCAGGTCGTATCGGCGGTCTGGAAGAGCAGGTCGGAGCCGCCCTCGTCGTCGCGGACGACGAAGTAGACGTGGCTCGAGCCGGCGGTCGCGTCCTCGCGGACGAGCTTGGCGAAGTAGATGCCCGAGACGGCATCGGCGGGCACATCCCAGGACGCGGAGACGGCCCAGTTGCCGCAGTCGACGAGGCCGGTCGCGGAGTCGCTCAGGCAGGCGGGCTGGGTCTGCGGCAGCGCCGCGGACGGCTCGACGGAGGCGACCAGCCGCGCTCCGTCGCCCCCGTAGTAGCCCATCCTGTAGATGTCGAGCCGGTAGTCGTCGGCGTCGGTGTCGACCTTGAAGTCGACCGTCCCGCCGCGGTCGACGCTGATGTCGGTCGCGAAGCCCTGGATGCTCGCCGAGCCGGCGCCGCCGACGTCCCACTCGCTCGGCGGGCTGCCGGGCTTGGAGTTCTCGCAGACGATCTCGTTCGCGATCGGCTCGTCGCAGGGGGCGGCCTCGGCAGCCGTCGCGAGCG
>CAZTGN010000113.1:0-4488 GCA_964613275.1 uncultured Conexibacter sp.
GCGGCGGGCGTCAGCGCGCCGTCGAGCTCGATCACGGGAACCCGCTGCTCCTCCCCGAATGCGACCGGCGTGCCGGCCGCGAGCGCGGCGAGCAGGGCCAGGGTCGCGACCCGCCACCTCATCGGCGGATCATCCCGACCGCCGCCCGGGATCGGGGACGACGACCAGCGTCAGCCCGTCGATCGCCTCGACCCTGATCGCGCCGCCGACCCCGATCGGCTCGTCGCCGACGGCGCGGGCCCGCCAGAGCGCACCCCCGACGAACACCTGCCCGACCGGATCGAGCGCCACCCGGACCCTGCCGGTCGAACCGATCAGCTCCTCCTCCCCGGTCCGGACCTCGCGCCGCCGCGCCGCCAGCACCCGCTGCCCGACCGCCAGGACGCCGCCGCCGAGGACGACCGCCACCGGCACCGCCACCCACGGGCTCACCGACTCGCCGCCCTCGCCGCCCTCGAACAGGAGCAGGCCTCCCGCCACCAGCGCCGCGATGCCGAGCACCCCGAGCAGGCCGCCGGTCGGCAGGTGCGCCTCGGCGACGATCAGGGCGAACGCGAGCACGAGCAGGGCCAGGCCGGCCGCGGCCACGGGCAGCTGCAGCGTGCCGATCAGCCCGAGCACGAGGGCGACGCCGCCGAGCAGCCCGGGCACGATCGCCCCCGGCGAGAGGATCTCGAGCGTGATCCCGATCAGCCCGACGAGCAGCAGGAGGTAGGCGATGTTGGGGTCGACGAGGACCTGCAGGACCTCGTAGCGGAGCGGCATGTCCCGCTCCTCGATCTCGTAGCCCGACGTCTCGAGGGTCGTCCGCTTCGGGCCCTTGACCTCGAAGCCGTCGAGCTCGGCGAGGAGCTCCTGCTGATCGCCCGCGATCAGGTCGATCAGGCCGGCGTCGAGCGCCTCGCGCGCGGAGACGTTCGTCGCCTCGCTGACCATCTGCTCGGCGAGCTCGGGATTTCGCCCGTGCTCGCCGGCGAGGGCGCGCAGGTAGGCGGCGGCGTCGTTGGCGATCTTGCGGCCGAGGGTGCCCTCGATGTCGCCGCCGGTGCTCGTGATCGGCGACGCGGAGCCGATGTTGGTCTCCGGCGCCATCGCGGCCACGTCGGCGGCCTGGGTGACGAAGACGCCGGCGGAGCCGGCGCGGGCCCCGTTCGGATAGACGTAGACGACGACCGGCAGCGGCGCGGCGAGGATGTCCTGGACGATGTCCCGCATCGAGCTGTCGAGCCCGCCCGGCGTGTCGAGGCGGACGATCGCGAGCGGCGCGTTCGCTTCGGTGGCGTCGTCGAGCGCGGTGCCGATCCAGCCCGCCGTCGCCGGCGAGATCTCGCCGTCGAGCTCGATCGACGGCACCGTCGTCGTGGCGGCCTCGGCCGCGCGAGCCGCCGCCGGCGCAACCGCCGCCGCCAGCACGACGGCGAGCAGCGCCAACGCGATCCTGCCCGGCGGCCTCATCGCCGCTCGGAGGTCGGCCATCTAGGACTCGCCGAGGGCGTACCTCGAGATATCGGCCTCGAGCGACGCCTCGTCCGGATAGACGCCCTGGTGGGTGAAGACGAGCTCGCCGGCGGCGTCGTAGAAGAGGGTGTTGGGCAGGCCGCCGACCGATGCGAACCCGGTGACGTCGGCGAGCTCCTTGTCGGGATCGGCGAAGGTCGGATAGGGCACCGGATGGTCGGCCAGGAAGGTGTCGATCGCGTCCTTCTCGTCGTCGGTCGCGACTCCGATGAACGCGACCTCGTCGAGGTGCTCGGCGGCAGCCCGCTGCAGCCACGGCCACTCGATCCGGCACGGGCCGCACCAGGACGCCCAGTTGTTGACGACGACGGGATGGCCGGCGAGGGCATCGAGCTGCTTCGAGAAAGCGTCGAGCTCGCCGGGAACGAGCCTGCCCCCCTGCTCGTAGAGCGCCTGCAGCGCCGGCGGCGCCTGCGCGATCGCGGCGTCGTAGTCGGGAGCGGCGGCGGCGGCGCCGGGATCGACGCCGGACTCGTCCGCCCCGCAGGCCACGATCGCGATCGCGATCGACGCCGCGAGCAGCGCGGTCGCGACGGTCGGCATCCATCTGCGGTTCTGGTTGCCCATCCGGCCTCGTCCCCTGCTTTAATGGTCATGCGGCCCGAGGGGATCACCGGGCCGTGGGGCCGCGGCCAGCCAACAGGAACCTGACCGCCCCGCCCCGCCGAGCTTACCGCGCGGCTCGCTCCGTCTTGGGCCGGGCAGCGCGGGTCCACCGAGCCACTCTCATGGCAGAAACCACCGCACTCGCCGCCGACGCGGCCACCGCGCCATCCAGCGCCGACCTCGAACGCGTCCAGAAGTTCACGCGGGAGCCGATCCTGCTCGACGGCGAGGCGCTCGCCGACCTCCACCCGGGGACGGCGCGGCGGCTCGCGCTCGACGCGGCTCTGGTCGAGCTCGACGAGGGCTTCGAGGAGCCCTCGCCCGGATGGCGCCAGAACTACTCGCTGCTGTTGGGGCTCGAGCGGGTGCTGGCGGAGGAGACGCCGCGCCTGCGCGACGATGCCGAGCTCTCCGAGCACCAGATCGATGCCCTCTCCGGCACGCTCGCCGCGGTGATCGCCGAGATCGAGGAGCCGGGCTCGAACCGGAACGGGAACGGCAACGCGGCGAACGGCCGCGGCGAGGAGAGCGACGACGAGGACGCCCTCGCCGACGACGAGGAGCCGCAGGATTGGGCCGACGAGCCCGGCAGCGAGGACGAGGACCTGCTCGCCGACGCCGCCGACGATCCCTACGCGAGCCGCCGCTTCTGGTTCGAGCATGCGACCGGGGCCGGCAAGACGGTCGCCGCCGTGGGCTTCGTCGAGGCATCGCGGACCGGCGGCATCCTGATCCTCACCCACCGCCGCAACCTGGTCGACCAGTTCATCGGCGAGATCTCCGACCGCGGCTACGGCGACCGGCTCTCGCCGCCGCTGTTGAAGGGCAAGGACGACGCTCGCGGCCCGGTGACCGTCGAGACCTATCAGTGGTTCGTCCGCAACGCGGGCCGCGTCTCCGACGCCTACTCGATCGTGATCTGCGACGAGGCCCACACCGCGCTCGGCGAGAAGACGAGCGCCTGCATCCGCGCCTGGCAGGGGCCGGTGTTCATCGGCATGACCGCTACCGGGGCCCTGATCGCCCGCCACGTCGCCGACCTCTTCCCGACCCAGACCTCGCGCTTCGACCTCGCCCAGGCGGCGCGGCGCGGCGTGATCGCGCCGCTGCGCTGCATCCGGATCCCGCCGGGCCCCGGCGTCCGGACGCTCGCCAACGTGCCGCTGCGGCGCGGCGAGGTCGACCAGGACTTCGACCAGGAGGAGCTGGCGAAGCTGCTCGACCAGGGACCGTTCAACATCGCGATCGCCGACCTCTACGCGTCGCGCTTCAAGAAGGTCCCGGGGGTCATCTACACCGCCGGCGTCCGCCACGCCAACAACGTCGCCGAGGCGATGCGGGAGTTCGGGATCAATGCCCGCGCCGTCTCCGGTGAGACGCCGAAGCGCGAGCTGGCCGAGATCCTCGCCGCCTTCGAGCGCGGCGAGGTCGACGTCCTCTGCAACGCGATGCTGCTCGCCGAGGGCTGGAACTCGCCGCGGGCGACGATCTGCATGCACCTGGCGCCGACCGCCTCGAAGCGGATCTACCAGCAGCGGGTCGGCCGGGTCACCCGCCGCAACCCCGGCAAGGAGGCCGGGCTCGTGATCGACCTCGTTCACCCGGCGACGCGCCACGACGAGGCGATCATCACGCTGCACAGCCTGCTCGACCGCGACGTCTACCGCGGCGGCGCGATCGTCGTCGGCCCGGTCCGGCGCGGACGGGGACGGCGGGTCCGGGTCGAGAAGCGGGTCGTGCCCGTCTCGGCCGATCCGGAGCGCCGCCTCCAGGTCCTCGAGCGCGAGATGTGGCGGATCGCGGTCGAGCGGCTCGACTACTCCGAGCAGCACGTCTGGGCGGCGCTGGCCGGCGCCCGGGTGCAGCCGAACTCGTGGCGCAAGGCGAAGGCGATGCTCCAACACGACCAGGCGAAGGACCTGCGACGCCGGTTCCTGCTCACCTGCATCCAGCGCAACCGCTCGACCCAGCTCAAGCAGAAGGCGCTCGCCGAGCTCGCCGCGACGCGCGAGGCGGAGCCGTTCGACGAGGCGATCGACATGGTCGGCACCTGGCAGCGCGATCAGCGCCGGGCCGGCGTCCGCATCCTCCTGCAGGCGCTGGCCGAGAACCGGATCGGGCGCCGCGACCAGGCACAGGCCTGGGTCTGGAGGCTGGCCGAGTTCACCCGTGACTCGCACGAGGAGTACGCGGTCGCGCGCTGGCCCGAGACCAAGCGCCTGCTCGGCCTCTTCGTCAACTCGTCGGGCCGCGCCCACGGCAAGAACGCGCGCCGGCTCGTCCAGGCCGCCCGCGGCCAGGACCGCCGCCTCGCGGTCGCCCTGCTCGCCGCCGCCGTCGCCCACACGCCCGAGGCCGAGGAGG
>CAZTGN010000113.1:4498-7985 GCA_964613275.1 uncultured Conexibacter sp.
GATGGCCCGCAAGCCTTCGGCGGTCGCCCGCGAGCTGCTTCGCAACCTGCCGAAGGGCGGCGGCAAGAAGCGGCGCCGGCGCAAGCGCTCCCGCGAGGAGGAGGCCGACCTGCCGGAGGAGAGCGTCGCGATCGACGACGACGCGGAGGCGGGCGACGAGCCGCGGGGGGCCGAGGACGGCGACGAGCCGCGGGGTACCGCCGAGGACGCCGCCGGCGGCCCCCGGGAGCCCGGGGCGCAGACCGGCGAGGTCCCGACCGCGGCCGAGGACGGCGCGCGGGCCGGCGGCGAGCGCGACGCGGGCGACATCGAGCCGGCCTCGCCGCCGGTCTCCGCCGCCGATCACGAGGTCGACGACGGACCCGACTCCGGCTCCGGCGGCGACGACCGTCGCGCGGCCTGACGCCGAACGGGTCGAGACTGCAGAAGCGTCCTCCCCCGGGACGCTTTCGCCATCTCGAGGCTGGCTCATCAGCCGAGGCGGAGCTGGACCTCGCCCGAGCCGAGCGCGGTCAGCTCTCCGTCGGCGCCGCGGACGAGCAGGTTGCCGCGCTCGTCGATGCCGGCGCCGGTCCCGGTCCGGCTCCCATCGCCCGGGCCGCCCTCCCAGCTCAGCTCGCGACCACGGAGCGCGTCGCGGTCCTCGAAGCGCTCGCGGACGAGGGCGGGATCGGCTTCGACCCAGCTCGTCAGCGCCGCGTCCAGCGCCGTCCGCATCGGCTCCGGCGTGACGCCGTGGCCGAGCGAGGTCGCAGGCCAGCGCAGGTCGCCGGGGAGCTCCCCGGGGGCGATCGCGAGGTTGATGCCGACGCCGATCACCGCCCATTCCGGCGGCCGCGCCTCGATCAGGACGCCGCCCAGCTTCCGCTCGTCGAGCCAGATGTCGTTCGGCCACTTGACTTCGCAGTGGACCGGGGCGACCGCCTCGCAGGCCTCGCAGACCGCGACCGGCACCGCCAACGGCAGCAGCAGGTGACCGAGATCCAGGGGTCGCAGGATCGCCGAGTAGAGCAGCGCCGTGCCGGGCGGTGCGGCCCAGACGCGATCGACGCGACCGCGGCCTTCGGTCTGCTCGGCGGCGGTGACGACCGTGCCGGACGGCGCCCCCGCCTCGGCGAGCGCCCTCGCGCGCAGGTTGGTCGAGTCGGTGACCTCGTGATGATGATGCGGCGATCCGAACTCGATGCCCGCAATGGTATGACTGGCCGCGATGGCGCAGCCCCCGCCCGTCCCGGCCGCGATCGCGGTCCGCGACCTCGACGTGGTCAGGGGCGGCAACCGCGTCCTCCACGGGATCACGCTCGCGGTGCCCCGGGGACGGGTCACCGGGCTGCTCGGGCCGAGCGGCTGTGGCAAGTCGACCCTGATGCGATCGATCGTCGGCGTCCAGATCGTCGCCGCGGGGACGGTCGAGGTGCTCGGCGAGCCGGCGGGCGCCCCGGCCCTGCGGTCGCGCGTCGGCTACCTCACCCAGGCGCCGTCGGTCTACGGCGACCTCAGCGTGGCCGAGAACCTCCGCTACTTCGGAGCCCTGTTCGGCGTCGGCGAGGAGCGGATCGCCACGACGATCGAGACGGTCGGCCTCGGCGGCTTCGAGGGACGGATCACCGGCACGCTCTCCGGCGGGCAGCGCTCGCGGGTCTCGCTCGCCACGGCGCTGCTCAACGAGCCCGAGCTGCTCGTCCTCGACGAGCCGACGGTCGGCCTCGACCCGGTCCTGCGCGCCGACCTCTGGGAGACGTTCGGCGGCCTGGCCGCGGCCGGAGTCACGCTGCTCGTCTCCAGCCACGTCATGGACGAGGCGGCCGAGTGCGACGAGCTGCTGCTGATGCGGGACGGACGGGTGCTCCGTGAGACGAGCCCGCAGGGGCTCCGCGACGAGACCGGCGAGAGCGACCTCGCCCGGGCGTTCCTCGCCGTCATCGAGAGATCGGAGGCGGGGGCGTGAGCGCGCGGCCGACGCTCGCGACCGCGCGCCGGGTCCTCTGGCAGATCCGCCGCGACCCGCGCACGATCGCGCTGCTTCTGGTCGTGCCGCCGATGCTGCTGACGATCCTCTACTTCGTCTTCGACGGGCAGGAGGCCACGTTCCAGAAGATCGGGGCGCCGCTCTGCGGGATCTTCCCGTTCACGGTGATGTTCCTGATCACGTCGATCGCGATGCTCCGCGAGCGCACGACCGGCACGCTCGAGCGGCTGATGACGATGCCGCTGGCGAAGGCGGACGTGCTGTTCGGCTACGGGATCGGGTTCGCGCTGCTCGCGTCGGTGCAGGCGGTCGTGATCTGCACCGTCGGCTTCGTCGCGCTCGGCCTCGACTCCCCGCACGGCGCCTGGCTGGTCGGCCTGCTCGCGATCGGCAACGCCACGCTCGGCATGGCGCTCGGCCTGTTCGCGAGCGCCTTCGCGCGGACCGAGTTCCAGGCGGTCCAGTTCATGCCCGCGTTCATCTTCCCCCAGTACCTCCTCTGCGGCCTCTTCGTCGCCCGCGCCGAGATGGCGCCGGCTCTCGAGATCCTCTCCTACGCGTTGCCGCTCACCTACGCCTACGACGCGCTCGCCCGCGTCACCGAGCCCGGCTCGCTCGGCGGCGGCTTCGCCCGCGACGTCCTGATCATCGTCGGCGCGACGATCGCGGCCCTAGCACTGGGGTCGCTGACCCTGCGCCGGCGAACGCAGTAGACGCTAGGGGGCCGGCTCGAGCTCCACCACGTCGCCGACGCGGAGGTCGAGCACCTCGCTGGCGTCGCCGCGGTTGACTGCGATCGCCATCCGGCCGGACGAGTCCTCGAAGAAGAGGAAGCGGCCGTCGGCCACCTCCTCGAAGGAGGTGGCACGTGTGGCGGTGCGGCGACGCTTGCGCGAGCCGACCGAGACGCGGGAGGCGCCGGCGAGCGGGTGGCCGTCGAGATCGATGCGGCAGAGATCGAGCGAGACGTTGCCGAAGCCGTCGATTCGCTCGGCATGGGCGAAGGCACGGAGCTGCTCGAGCCGCGGCTTCGAGGCCGGCTGGCGCTCGAGTCCACCCGGGTCGATTGGCGTCCCCGCCTCCTCGAGCTCGCGGCCGAGAGCGAGGTGGGCGGCGACAGGCGCGAACAGGTCGCGACCGTGGAAGGTCGCGGACGGGGGCTCGAGCCGGAACGGCGAGCGACTGATGTCGACGGCCTCGGCGGCGCCCCCGAGCTTGTCGATCGCGGGCGGGAGCAGCCCGTTGTCGGGACCGACGAGCAGATGCCCCTCACGGTCGGTGCGAACCGCGACGGCGCGGCGGGGACCGCCAACGCCCGGATCGACGATCGCGAGGTGGACCCCGACCGGGGCATACGGGAGCGCGTCGGCGAGCACGGCTGCCGCCTCGCGGACGTCGTGGCGGCCGATCCCGTGGCTGATGTCGATCACCTGCAACCCGGGCGCGATCCGCGCGATCACCGCCCGGCAGACGCCGGCGAAGTCATCGGTGACCCCGTAATCGGTGAGAAACGTGATC
>CAZTGN010000113.1:7995-8343 GCA_964613275.1 uncultured Conexibacter sp.
CAGCCCCATTCGGGTCACTGTAATGAGTCGATTCGGCCGCTCTGCGTGATCCCCGTCACCCGCCCGCACGCCTCGATGCGGCGGTCCGAGCCCTGCCGATCGCCACCCCACCCACGGCTGGGTCAGCCTGAGCACGATGGCTGCAGGTGAGATGACCCGGGCCCGGCGGCGCCGTCACCGGATCGGTCTGAGCACGACAGCTGCAGGCGAGATGACCCGGATGGGTCGGCGGGCGCGGGCCGGCGTGCCTCAGGGGCAGCCGGGATCAGGCGTTCGCGTCGGCGAGCAGGGCGGCGACGAGGCCCTCCGGGTCGTGGCGCTCGGCCTCGACCGCGACCTCCAATCCGA
>CAZTGN010000114.1:0-8300 GCA_964613275.1 uncultured Conexibacter sp.
CGCCTTCCGCATTCCCTCGGACATCGGCCTCATTATCGCGCCCCGGCCAAACCGGCGCAAGCGGCTTCGCCGACGACCCCGACCCCGTAAAATGCGGGGACCGCTGCAGCCCGGGCCGAAGCCCGTTTCTCCCCGTTTGCGGAATGCCGCGGGAGCCGTTCGGATCACCACCCCTACCCTCCGCGAAGACGCTCGACGAGGCCTCCACCGAGCCCGATCCGGCCCTAGTTACGTCCGACTCAATCGCAACTATTCGGCGTTACCACTTGAACGCGTTCCGAGGAGAGAGAAACATGACCAAGGCAGCTTCTGAGACCCCGATCGACACGGCCACGAGGGTCGCCGAGGGCGGTCTCAGGATCGGGCGCAGGCTGACCACGACGGACGCTCATCCCTTCGATCAGGTCGACTGGGAGGTCCGCGACGCGATCATCGGCGACCCCGCCGACCCCGCCTTCGAGCAGCGCGACGTCGAGTTCCCGACCACCTGGTCGCAGAACGCGACCAACATCGTCGCCCAGAAGTACTTCCGCGGCCCGCTCGGCTCGCCCGAGCGCGAGCGCTCGGTCCGCCAGATGATCGGCCGCGTCGCCGGCACGATCGCCGCCTGGGGCCGCGAGGGCGGCTACTTCGCCTCCGCCGCCGACGCCGACTCCTTCGAGGCCGAGCTGACCCACATCCTCCTGCACCAGAAGGCCGCCTTCAACTCCCCGGTCTGGTTCAACCTCGGCTTCGAGGAGCATCCGCAGGCGAGCGCGTGCTTCATCCTCAGCGTCGAGGACACGATGGAGTCGATCCTCGACTGGAACACCAAGGAGGGGCAGATCTTCCGCGGCGGCTCCGGCTCCGGGATCAACCTCTCGAACATCCGCGGCTCGACCGAGCAGCTCAGCAAGGGCGGGTTCGCCTCCGGCCCGGTGAGCTTCATGCGCGGCGCCGACGCCTGGGCCGGCACGATCAAGTCCGGCGGCAAGACGCGGCGGGCGGCGAAGATGGTCGTCCTCGACGTCGACCATCCCGACATCGAGGACTTCATCTGGTGCAAGGCGCGCGAGGAGGAGAAGGCGCTGGCGCTGCGCGACGCCGGCTTCGACATGTCGATCGACGGCGACGGCTTCACCTCGATCCAGTACCAGAACGCGAACAACTCGGTCCGTGTCACCGACGCCTTCATGGCGGCGGTCGAGGCGGATTCCGACTGGGAGCTGACCGCCCGCAACGGCGGCGCCGTGATGAAGACGGTCCCGGCCCGCGGGCTGCTCGACCAGATCGCCGAGGCCGCCTGGCGCTGCGCCGATCCCGGCGTCCAGTACGACACGACGATCAACCGCTGGCACACCTGCCCGGAGTCGGGACGGATCAACGCGTCCAACCCGTGCGCCGAGTACATGCACGTCGACGACTCGGCCTGCAACCTGGCGTCGATCAACCTGATGAAGTTCCGGCGGCCGGACGGCAGCTTCGACACCGCCGACTTCGAGCACGCGGTCGACATCGTCCTGCTCGCGCAGGAGATCGTCGTCGGGCCGTCGAGCTACCCGACCGAGCAGATCGGCCGGAACGCGCGAGCGTTCCGGCAGCTCGGGCTCGGCTACGCCAACCTCGGCGCCTTCCTGATGTCGAACGGGATGGCCTACGACTCCGACGAGGGCCGGGCGACGGCGGCTGCGATCACGGCGCTGATGACCGGGCGCGGCTACCGCACCTCGGCCGAGATCGCCGCCGCGATCGGCCCCTACGACGAGTACGCCAAGAACCGCGAGGCCCACAACGGCGTGATGCGGATGCACCGCGACGCCGCCCACGAGATCGCCGACGGCCAGATCGCCGACGTCGAGCTGCTCGCCGCGGCGCGGCGCTCCTGGGACGAGGCGGTCGCGATCGGCGAGCAGCACGGCTACCGCAACGCCCAGGCCACGGTGCTCGCCCCGACCGGGACGATCAGCTTCCTGATGGACTGCGACACGACCGGGATCGAGCCCGACTTCTCGCTCGTCAAGTACAAGGAGCTGGTCGGCGGCGGGCAGATGACGATCGTCAACCGCTCGGTGCCGCTGGCGCTCGAGACGCTCGGCTACAGCGGCGAGGCGATCGAGCAGATCAGCGCCTACGTCAACGACAAGGGCACGATCGTCGGCGCGCCCGGGCTCGAGGACGGCCACCTGCCGGTCTTCGACGTCGCCGTCGGCGAGCGGGCGATCAGCCACATGGGCCACATCCAGATGATGTCGGCGACCCAGCCGTTCCTGAGCGGGGCGATCTCGAAGACGGTCAACCTGCCCGAGTCGGCGACCGTGACCGACATCGCCGAGGCCTACACCGAGGGCTGGAAGGGCGGCCTGAAGGCGCTCGCGATCTACCGCGACGGCTCGAAGACCGCACAGGCGCTGCGCACCGACGCCCAGGATGCGAAGGGCGAGGCGGCGGACGAAGCGCCGACGCCCGTCCGCCGCCGGATGCCGGCCGAGCGCGAGTCGATCACCCACAAGTTCTCGATCGCCGGCCAGGAGGGCTACATCACCGCCGGCAAGTACGAGGACGGCTCGATCGGGGAGATATTCCTCACCGACATCGGCAAGGAGGGCTCGACCCTGCGCGGGATGATGAACGCGTTCGCGACGTCGGTCTCGATCGGCCTCCAGTACGGGGTGCCGCTCGAGGTCCTGGTCAACAAGTTCAGCTACATGCGCTTCGACCCGGAGGGGATGACGAAGAACCAGGAGATCCCGTTCGCCAAGTCGATGCCCGACTACATCATGCGCTGGCTCGCGAGCCGCTTCATCGACGACGCCGACGTCCACGAGGACCTCGGGATCCTCACCGCGGAGGTCCGGGAGCGGAAGAACGCGCAGCAGGCCCTGTTCAGCGCCGACACGACGGCGCCGACCAACGGCCACGGCAAGGGCAACGGCAACGGCAACCCGACGACCGAGCCCGCCGCCGAGCCCCAGCCGGCCGCCGCCGCGCTCACCGACACGCCGCCGGTCGTGCCGGCACGGATGTCGCGCGAGCTCGACCTCGGCCCCGCCTGCGACCAGTGCGGCGGGATGATGCAGCGCACCGGCTCGTGCTACACGTGCACGAGCTGCGGCAACAACACCGGCTGCGGCTGAGCCTGAAGCGCGGGACGAACGGCCCGGCGTCGACGGGGAGGCGCTCGAGGGGCGACGGGGGAAGGTCATCCCCTGCGGGCCGAGCGGCCGCCCCGCCTCAGCGAGCCCGGCGCAAGACGATCCTCCTCCTGCCCTCGCGAGCCGCGCCCTGCTCCTGCCTGGTCGTCCAGCGCAGGGTCGCCGGAACCCTGCCGTGCCGCAGCGCGCGGCGGGAGCGTCGATCGAGCCGGAGCCGGAGCCGGTCGGCACCGGGTGCCACGCCGTAGCTGCGGCGGGCGATAGCGACCCGCGTGCGGGCCCGCTCGCCCCGGCGGTGCCGCAGCGCCCCCCGGCGGGCCTCGAGCACGAGCCGGCCCGAGCAGCGCTTCATCGCCGTGGTCCGACAGCGCACGCGCACCGTGACGCGCCCGCGCCCGCCGACTCGCCGGACGATCCTCTCGACCCGCAGGCGGGCACCGGGGGGCCTGTAGGACAGCCGCTTCTCCGAGGTCTTCTCGGCCTCGACCGCGGCATCGGTGAGCGGGAAGCTGCGGTACTGCCCGACCGCGTAGCGCTGCGCGTTCCGCGTGTAGAAGGGCGAGCTCGGATCGTCGCTGCCCGGCAGCGCCTTGAGGACGTGCATGGTCGGGCCGCCGAGGTCGACATTGATCACGTAGCCGGACCCGTTCGTCGCCGAGCAGGGGAAGGCGACCAGCACCGCATCGTTGCGGTACTGATCCTTGCAGCTGGTCATGAACAGCGCCGGCGCGTCCTGGGTGCCGCCACCGACCGGGGCGCTGAAGCCGCCGACGTCGATCGTGTGGACGTCGCCGGCGCGAACCGTCAGCGACCCGAAGGAATCGACCATCGCGTCGTGGGCCGCACCCATCGCGTCGCTGGCCGCGTCGAGCTGCCACGGCTTCGGGCCACCCGGCTGACCGATCAGGCCATCGGGGTAAGGGGCCGAGGCCTGGCTGGGGTCGAAGTCGGGCCTGATGAGGCTCAGCGCCCGGACCCAGGTCGAGAAGAGCACGAACCGGGTGCTGTCGATGTCGGCCTCGTAGTCCCATCCGTCGAGGACCGATGCCGCCGCCTGCACCTCCGGGTCGGTGCCGGGCCGCGCCGCGGCCTGATCGAGCAGATCGATCAGCACCGGGGCGAACTCGATCCGATCGTCGAGGCCGATCTCGTCGACGTCGGCGAGCGTCAGCCCCGAGGCGCCGGTCAGCAGGCTCCGCTGCCGGCGCGAGCGGGTCCCGTCGATTCCCCGCTGCATGTAATCGGGAACATCGTCGATCGAGATCTGACCCGGTGCCGTCATCCACGGCGTGTTGTTGGCGTTCTGGTAGTAGCCGGAGGCGGGGTTCTCTGCCTGGGGCAGCTGGTCGAAGGGGATCACGCCCCTCCAGGGGCGCTCGGGATCGGCGGAGACCCAGGTGTTGTCCGGGTCGGAGCCGTCGAGGAGCTGGCCCACCGGCACCCCGGGGTTGAGCACGCCGGAGCGGCTCGCGCCCACGAAGAAGATGTTTCCGCCGGCGTCCGCGGCGATCGTGTTGTACTGCGAGAGCGCCAGCGTCGAGGTCGCCTGCTTGAACTCGGCGATGCTCTCGGCCTCGTTCTGCCGCCACAGCTCGGAGGCGAGGCCGACCTCCTCGTACTGGCTGGCCGTCACCGTGCCGGCTGCCTCGCGCCCGGGCGACGGCTGAGCCCCGCTCAGATCGGCGGGCGGGTCGGTGAGCACGGGGCCGTGGATCGTGTAGCGGAACCGCACCGGGATCGTCACCAGCTCCCCCGGCCCACGCCGGACCTTCAGCCTCACGGTCCGGATCCTCATCGGCAGCGACTCGCCGCCGTACATGTAGCGGTTCGGGTCCTCAGGGTCGAGCCTCTCGCCGTAGGCGTCCTGCTCATGGGCCGTGTCGTGGTTTGCGGTATGGCTCCAGGCGACGTCCCCGTTCGTACCGATCCCGATCCCGGGGATCCCGCGGAAGGTGGCGCCGGCGACGTTGGTGCCCGGGTAGCTGATCCGGGCCTGATACCACCGGCTCTCCCCGTCGAACGGCATGTGCGGCCCACCGTTCAGCATCGGCCTGCCGCTCGCCGTCATCGACCCGTCGACGGCGAACATGTTCGAGGCGTCATCTGCGTCGAAGTCGAGATCGTCGACGGCGGCGAGGAATCGCCCGCCGTCGCCCTCCCCGCCCACGCCACGCAGCGAGCCGGACTGCGCCGGCGGGCCGGGGTCGAAGCCGGCGAGCAGCCCCGAGGCATCCTTCACCTGCTTCATCAGGAACACCCACTGGGTGGCGGCGACGACGTCGGGGCCCGTGATCCTCTGGCCGACCGCCCACTGCGGGACCGCCTCGGGGTGGGCGCGCACGAAGGCGTTGATCCCGGCCGCGAACGCCTCGAGGCGGGCCCGGTGATGCCGCGGCAGCGAGTCGAACCTCGCCCCCGCGACCTCCGGGACCCGCATCAGGTGGGTCATCTGGTCGTCGAGGAAGCAGCGGGCGAGCAGCGGCAGGCAGTCGGGGCCGATCACCTCGGCGCTGCGACCGGTCGCCCGGAAGATGTTGCGCAGGACGTAGTCCGCCTGGTCCTCCATCTGCGCATACGCGAACCCGTACATGGCCGCCGCCGCGGTCTCGCCCCTGACGTGGGGCTCGCCGTGGGAGTCGCGAACGATCTCGACGGTGTCCGCGGGCGCTCCCGGAGCAAGCCAGCAGGCCACGGCGGCGACGCCGGTCGCAAGCCATTTCCCGCTCCTGCTCCTCACCTCACTCCTCCACCCGGACCCGGCTCGTGCCCGGCGCCGATGCGGTCGGTGAGCCGCCCGCGGAACGCACTCTAGCGCGGCCTCGGGCAGCGTCGCCCTAGCCGGCACGGCCCGGCGCGACGGCGGGGATCCTCGGCTCGCCCGGCCAACGCCCGTGTCAGAGTGGTCGGATGGCCAAACGACGGGTGAAGCTCGAGCTCGGAATCGGTCCGGCCGATGCGCGTCGGGTCTGCCTGCAGGCGCTCGGGGAGCTGGGCTGGGACCCGGTCGGCGGCGCGGGCGGCCCGATCCGCGCGTACGAGGATTTCGCCCGCCTTCACTGCCACTGCCCTCCCGCCGCCGTCGAGATCGCCCTGCGGCCGGGAGAGGCGGGCACGAGCCTCGATCTCGAGGTCAGGGTGCCCGCGTGGGGGATCGTCTCGAGCCGTCAGCTGCACGACCGGGTCGAGCTCCTCACCCGTCACGTGGCGGCAGCCGCGTCGCAGGAGACCCGCTGACGCGGCAGCCGCGCGCGGCGCGACGAGCGGAGCCGACGCGGGTTGCGGCGGAGGTCGACCGCGGCCCCGGCGCCCGGCCGGAGTTCGCGGGCCTTCTCATCCGGCGACCGCGGATGACGGCTCGGCTTCGACCGGTGGTCGCCGGGCCGGCCCGGATCCCCGCCCCGCCTCGTCAGGAAGGCGAAGGCGCTTCAGCATCAGCGCGTTGACGGCGACGATGAAGCTCGAGCCCGACATCGAGAGGGCGGCGATCTCGGGCCGGAGCACGAGGCCGAGCGAGGGCTCGAAGACCCCGGCGGCGATCGGCAGCGCGATCGAGTTGTAGCCGATGGCCCAGCCGAGGTTCTGGCGCATCTTCCGCAGCGTGCCGCGGCCGACGAGCAGCGCCGTCGGGACGTCGAGCGGGTCGGAGCGCATGAGGACGACGTCGGCGGTCTCGATCGCGACGTCGGTGCCGGCGCCGATCGCGATCCCGAGGTCGGCCTGGGCCAGGGCGGGTGCATCGTTGACGCCGTCGCCGACCATCGCGACGCGGCGGCCGCCCTCCTGCAGCTCGGCGACCCGGGCCGCCTTGTCGCCCGGGAGCACCTCGGCGATGACGCTGTCGATGCCGAGCTGACCGGCGATCCGCTCCGCCGTCGCCTGGTTGTCGCCGGTGAGCATCGCCACCTCGATGCCGGCCTCGTGCAGCGACCGGACGGCCTCCGGGGAGCTTTCGCGGGGCGCGTCGGCGATGCCGAAGACCGCCGCGGCCCGGCCGTCGACGGCGGCGAGCACCGCGGTGCGGCCGCGCGCGGCGATCTCGTCGCGACGGCCCGCGAGGGAGCCCAGCTCGACGCCCTCGCGCTCCAAGAGGCGCCGGTTGCCGACCGCGACGCGGCGGCCGCCGACGGTGGCGATCGCACCGTGGCCGGGGACGTTCTCGAACTCGACGGCCTCGGCCTCGGCCTCGCCGACGCCGGCGTCGCCGGCGCGGCGGACGATCGCCTCCGCGAGCGGGTGCTCGGAGGAGCGCTCGACCGCGGCCACCAGCCCGAGCAGCTCCCGCTCGTCGATGCCGTCGACGATCACGTCGCTGACCTCGGGCTCACCCTTCGTCAGCGTCCCGGTCTTGTCCATCACCACGACGTCGATCCGGGCCGCGGTCTCGAGCGCGATCGCGCTCTTGAACAGGACCCCGCGCTTGGCGCCGAGGCCGGTGCCGACCATGATCGCCGTCGGCGTCGCCAGGCCGAGGGCATCGGGGCAGGTGATCACGATCACGGTGATCGCGAACAGGATCGCGTCGGAGGTCGGCTTGTCGCTGAAGATCATCCAGGCGGCGAAGGTGGCCACGCCCCCGATCAGGGCAACGAGGACGAGCCAGAAGGCTGCCCGGTCGGCGAGCTTCTGGCCCGGCGCCTTCGAGTTCTGCGCCTCCTGGACGAGCTTGACTATCTGCGCTAGCGCCGTGTCGGAGCCGACCTTCGCGGCCCGGACCCGGAGGGTGCCGTTGGCGTTGATCGTCGCCCCGATCACCTCCGAGCCGGGCTGCTTGTGGACGGGGAGGCTCTCGCCGGTGACCATCGACTCGTCGACCTCGCTCTCGCCGTCGGTGACGACGCCGTCGACCGCGATCTTCGCGCCGGGACGGACGAGCAGCAGGTCGCCGACGACGACGTCGGCGGTCGGCACCTCGACCGTCTCGCCGCCGCGGATCACGAGCGCCGTCGAGGGCGCCAGGTCGAGCAGGGTCCGGATCGCGTCGTTGGCGCCGCCCCGGGCCCGCATCTCGAACCAGTGCCCGAGCAGGACGAACGAGGCGAGGACGCTGGCGGCCTCGTAGAAGACCTCGCCGCCGCCCGTCAGCGTTATCACCAGCGAGTAGAGCCAGCCGGCGCCGACGGCGACCGCGACCAGCACCATCATGTCCAGCGTCCGCTGCCGCAGGGCGCT
>CAZTGN010000115.1:0-8265 GCA_964613275.1 uncultured Conexibacter sp.
CCACACGGCTCGCCGAGGCCGATCCGCTCGCGCAGCATCGCCTCGGCCGCGGCGCCGAGCTCGCCTCCGGCGTCCGCTTCGCCCCAACGGTCGTAGGCGGCGTCCCGCCGCAAGAGCTCCCTCGTCGGAGTCATCGCTTCCCTTCCCCCGCGCCGGCGGGCACCACATCCTCGATCCCGTCCAGCGCGCGCTCGAGCGTCCGTCCGGTCGCGCGTCTCATCATCAGCGAGCCTAGCCGCGACAGGCCGCGAAGGCGCCGCCGGGCCTCGATCGTGATGGCGCTCGTGCCGCCGCCCTCGTCGTCGAGCCGGATCTCGATCACGGCGCTCCGCAGGAAGCCGGCGAACGGGGTGGCGTCGAGCTGCTGCTCCCAGACCAGGCGGCAGCCGGCGCTCGCCTCCGAGCAGCGGTAGTCGGCGCGGACGGGTCGGCCCTTGCTCGTGCTCATCACCTGGGTGAAGCGGCTGTGCCGCGCGCCCGCCGTCCCGTCCACGTCCTCGACCCGGTCGGTGTCGGGCCACCAGCGCGGCAGGTTGTGGGGGTCGACGACGAGCTCCCAGACCGCCCCCGCGCTCGCGCCGATGACGCGACTGCGGGTGACGGTCGGCATCGAGCCACCTAGGCGCGCAGGCGTCTCAGATCGCGGACCAGGAGCAGGTGCTTGAGCTGGGTGCAGGTCGCCGCGAGGCTCTCGAGGCTCTCGAGGGCCTCCTTGCGCCGCGCCGGGCTGCGTGAGCGCAGCGACGGCGCCATCAGCTGCTCGAGCAGCGCCGCCTCGCGGTCGGCCGAGGTCCGGAAGACCCGCAGGTTGCGGCCTCCGACCCCGAACTGCGCCAGCTCCGTCGCCGCGCGGACGATCTCGACGTCGGTCTCGTCGAAGAGCTTCGAGCCGTTGCGCTGGGTCGGCTGCACGATCCCGTAGTCCTCGAGCTCACGGATCAGGTCGCTCGTCGCGCCGGTCTGCTCGAGCATCTCCTCGAGGCCGACCCACTCGTCGGGCTCCTCGAGCGTCATCGCCCGCCGGCTGGCGCCGGGACGGGCGCCGCGCTCGCTGCTGCCGATCTTGCCCGCGGCGAGCTCCTGACGGATCACCCGCAGCGGCAGGAACTCGTCCCGCTGCATGCGGAGGATCGCGCGCAGCTGCTCGACGTCGGCCTGGCTGTAGAGGCGGTAGCCGCCGCGGGTGCGGCGCGGCGCCAACAGCTTCTGGTCCTCGAGGTAGCGGATCTTCGAGATCGAGATGTCGTCGAACTCCTGCCCGAGGACCTTGCAGACGGCGCCGATCGTCAGCGCCTTGCGCGGTCGCGAGTCCCGCGTCTCGGCCCCGGCGGCGGTCTGTGTCGCGGGCTTCATCTCAGCGCTCCAGGTAGCCGAGCTTGAACTTGCCGATCTGGATCTCGTCGCCGTCGGAGAGCAGGTGCGACTCGATCCGGTGGCGGTTGACGTAGGTGCCGTTGAGCGAGCCGAGGTCGTCGATGTAGAGGCCGTCACGGCGGCGGACGAGCAGCGCGTGGTTGCGCGAGACCGTCACGTCGTCGAGGAACACCGGCGCGTCCGGGGTCCGGCCGATGCTCATCCGGTCCTGGTCGATCGCGAAGCTCTCGCCGGCGCGGCCGCCGCCGGAGCGGATAACGAGCGCCGCGCCCTGCTCGGCGACCAGCTCCTCGATGTCGATCGGCTGGAAGTCGCCGGTCTCGGCGATCTTGTAGGTCAGGGTCGAGGGCTCCTCGCTGCCCTCGGACCGCCCCAGGTAGGCGCCGCACTTCTGGCAGTAGTTGGCTCCCTCGTCGTTGACGAAGCCGCACTCGTGGCAATGCAGCGCCATCCGTCGCTAGACCCCGCCTTCGCCGCTGACCTTGCCCGCGAGGATGTCGGAGAGCTTGTCGACGTCGGCGCCGCTGATCAGCGCGTCGCCGGACTCGCGGCTCGTGCGCAGCCGGTTGACCAGCTCGGCCCGGAGGATGTCGATCTTGCCGTGCAGCATCCGCCGCCGGTAGGAGACCTCCCGCTCCTCGCTGGTGAGCTCGTCGATCAACTCCCGCAGCTCCTCGTCGCTCATCGCGCCGATGTCGGGAAACGTCTCGTCCATCACAGACCAAGCCTTCTTGTCGCGGGGCCCGGCGAAGCGCCGGTGGCAAGCGATTATAGGCCCGCGGCCCAAAGGGTCAATCAGAACTTGAAGGTTGAACGCCGGGCTGCAGCCCGCGGGCGGCGCGGATCAGGCGGGCGGCATCGCGCACGTAGAGGATCGTCGCGAGGATCGCGAGGGCGACGCCGGCGCAGAAGCCGACCTCGATGATCGTCCAGTCGAGGACCATCGCCCAGAAGATCCCGCCCATGATCAGGAAGACCGCGATCCGGCCGATCCAGTTGATCTCGAGATCGACGCCGTGGCGAAGGCCGTAGCGGGCCAGCGCCAGGGTCGCGATCTCGCGCAGGAACAGGAGCGCGATCGCGACCCGCGGCAGCAGCTCGAAATGCCAGCACACCGCGGCCCCGGCGAGGATCGTGAGTCGGTCGACGACCGGGTCGAGCAGCGCGCCGAGGCGGCTGTACTGACCGGTCGCGCGAGCGACGAAGCCGTCGAGCAGGTCACCGAGCGCGATCGCGAGGAAGATCGCCGAGGCGAGCGCGTCGCGCCCGTCGCCGGAGCCGAGCGCGACCGCCAGGAAGACCGGGATCGCGGCGAGGCGGACGTAACCGATCAGGTTCGGCAGCGTGAACGGGCGCAGCGGCTGGCCCGCCCGCGTCTGCGGCGGCTCGGGCCCGGAGCGGTCGATCCCGAGCAGGCGGCGGCGGGTCAGAGACGGGCGCTTCCCCGCGGGGGCCACGAGCTCAGCTGATCCCCTCGAGGATCTCGCCGGCGCGCGTCGGCGCGTCGGCGAGCGGGATCCGCTCCTCCTCTCCGCTCGCCCTGGCCCGGGCCTCGACGACGCCGTCGGCGAGACCGCGCCGGCCGACGGTGACGCGCAGCGGACAGCCGAGCAGCTCGGCGTCGGTCAGCTTCTCGCCCGGGCCGGCGCCGTCGCGATCGTCGAGCAGCGTCTCGATGCCGGCGGCCAGGCACCCCTCGTAGAGCTCCGCGGCGGCGGCCGAGACCTCGTCGCCCTGCTTGCCCAGCGAGCAGATGTGCAGCCTCCACGGTGCGATCGCCGGCGGCCAGCAGATGCCGAGCTCGTCGGCCCGCTGCTCGACGACCGCGGCGACGATCCGGGCCGGTCCGATCCCGTAGCTGCCCATCACGATCGGGCGCTCGACGCCGTCGGGGTCCAGGTAGGTGGCCCCGAGCGGCTCCGAGTAGCGGGTGCCGAGCTTGAAGATGTTGCCGACCTCGATCGCGGCCTCGATCTCGATCGGATCGCCGGCGGCGGTCAGGTCGCCGGCCTCGACCGTGCGCACGTCGCATGTCTCGTAGCGGAAGTCGCGACCGGGCTCGACCCCGATCAGGTGGGCGTCGGGCTCGTTGGCTCCGGTGATGAGGCCGGCGCCCGCGATCGCCTCGTCCATCAGCGTCCGGACCCCGGCTCCGACCGGGCCGATGAACCCGACCGGGCCGACCTGTGCCTCGATCTCGTCCGCCCGCGCCAGGCGGGACGGCGCGCCGAGGTGATTGGCGAGCTTGACCTCGTTCAGGCGGTGGTCGCCGCGAACCAGGACGAGCACGAGCTCGTCGCCGGCGGTCACGACCGGCATCGCCTTGATCAGGGCGCCGGGAGCGACTCCGAGCTCGCCGGCGACCGCCTCGACCGTCGTCAGGCCGGGGGTCTGGACCGGTCGCGGCTCCGGCAGCGGCTCGGGCAGCTCGACCGCCCGCGCCACCGCGCTCGCGACCTCGACGTTGGCGGCATAGCCGGGCGCCAACGCGACCTCGTTCTCGCCGGCCGCGCACGGCGCCATGAACTCGTGGGCGCCGGAGCCGCCCATCATCCCCACGTCGGATTCGACGGCGCAGAAGCGCAGGCCGCAGCGCTCGAAGATCCGCTCGTAGGCGCCCGCCTGGAGCTGGTAGCTGCGGTCGAGGCCGGCCTCGTCGCGATCGAACGAGTAGGCGTCCTTCATCGTGAACTCGCGCGTGCGGAGGACGCCGGCGCGCGGCCGAGGCTCGTCGCGCTCCTTGGTCTGCAGGTGGTAGAGCATCAGCGGCAGGTCGCGGTAGGAGCGGACGTCGCCGGCGACGGGGGTGGCGACCGCCACCTCGGGGGTCAACGCCAGGACGAGCTCGGCCTCGCGGCGGTCGCGGAGGCGGAACAGCTCCTCGATCCCGTAGCGCCCGGTTCGCTTCCAGGGCTCGGCCGGCTGCAGGACCGGCATCAGCATCTCCAGGCAGCCGATCGCGTCCATCTCCTCGCGGATGATCGCCTCGACCTTCCTGATCGACCGGTACCCCGCCGGCAGCCACGTCCAGAGCCCGGCGCCGAGCTGGCGCACGAGGCCGGCGCGCACGAGCAGCTTGTGCGAGGTCGCCTCGGCGTCGGCGGGCGGATCCTTCAGCGTCGGCAGCAGGTAGTCGGAGAGTCGCGTCATCGGGGCTGAGGTCGGGGCGACGCCTACCAGGCGTCGATCTCGTAGACGAGCCAGGTCGAGCGGTCGGCGCCGATGCCATCGTAGAGCCGCTGCGCGGTCTCGTTGTCGGGGGCCGTCTCCCAGACGAGCTTGGCGGCGGCGCGCTTGCGACAGAGGGTGCGGCAGTGCTCGATCAGGATCCGGCCGATGCCGCGACCGCGTGCCTCGGGGACCACGTAGAGGTCGTTGAGGACGCCGATCCGGGCGGCATCGAGCGTCTGCCAGGTCCAGAACACGGTCGCGAAGCCGAGCGGCTCACCGGTTGCCGAGCGGGCGATCGCCTGCTCCCCCCCTGTCGGGTCGTCGATCAGCGTCCGGCAGAGCGCGACCAGCCTGTCGTCGCGGGGGCTCACCTCGTAGAAGTCGCAGTAGGCGCGCAACATCGGCATCAGCACCGGCAGGTCGACGACGCCGACGCGGTCGATCCGCACCTCGCTATCGCCGACGCTCGCGCCCACCCCCCCACTCTATTTCGATCCGCAGCGCTCGGGATCGCGCCGGGTGGCGTTGCTCCCGCCGCGAGACGAGCTCCGCCACCAGTTGCGAAGGGGCCGTCGCTCGCCGGATACCGAAGCGGGGAATCCCGCCGGGGCTGTCTACGCCCGCGTGAAGCGGCGACCGGCGGTCGGCGAGGCTTCCTCGCCGAGCTTCACCTTCCCGGCCCGGACCGGCCGCAGGTAGGGCTCGCCGGTGCCGGGGTCGGTGATGTCCTCCCCGCTGGCGGCCGCGGCCTTCTCCATCGCGGCGAGCTTCTCCGGGGTGAGGTCGCCGGCGTTCTCCTCCTCGATCCTCCGCAGCCACTCGGCGCCGGCGGCGGCCTCCCCCGCATCGACCTCGACCCGCCCGTCGCGCCCCAGCGACTTGTCGATCTCCTCGAAGAGGGCGTCGACGAGCTCCGCCTGGGGGATCTTCCGCAGCGGCTTGCCGTGGGCGAAGATCAGCCCCTCGTCCTTGGCTCCGGTGATGCCGAAGTCGGCGTGCGAGGCCTCGCCGATGCCGTTGACCGCGCAGCCGAGCACCGCTACCTCGATCGGCTCCGTGTAGCCCTCGAGGCGCTGCTCGATCTCGGCGACGACGGTGTCCATGTCGAACTGCAGGCGCCCGCAGGTCGGGCAGGCGATCAGCACCGGCCCGCGCTCGCGGATCTGCAACGCCTTGAGGATCTCCCACGCGACCTTGACCTCCTCCTCGGCATGGAAGGTCGAGAGGCTGATCCGGATCGTGTCGCCGATCCCGTCCGCGAGCAGCGTCCCGAGCCCGACCGAGGACTTCAGCGCCCCCGACCACCTCGTGCCCGCCTCGGTGATCCCGAGATGGATCGGATAGGGGATCCGGTCGGCGAGCATCCGGTTGGCCGCGATCGTGTTCGGCACGTTCGTCGACTTGATCGAGACCTTGAAGTCGGTGAACCGGAGCCCCTCCATGAGCTCGACGAACTCGACGGCGGCGGCGACGAGGGCCTCGACCGGAGCCTCGCGCTCGAGCTCGTGCAGGTGCTTGGGGAGCGAGCCCGAGTTGACCCCGATCCGCATCGGCACGTTCGCGGACGTAGCCCGCTCGGCGACCTCGGCGACCTTGTCGCGACCGCCGATGTTGCCCGGGTTGAGGCGGATGCAGTGGGCGCCGGCGTCGATCGCCTTCAGCGCCAGGGTGTGGTTGAAGTGGATGTCGGCGATCACCGGGATCGGCGACCGCTCGACGATCGTGCGCAGCGCGTCGGCGTCCTTCTCGCGCGGTACGGCGACGCGGACGAGATCGGCTCCGGCATCGGCCACCGTCTCGATCTGCTTCATCGTCGCGTCGAGGTTCGCGGTCTCGGTCTTGGTCATCGTCTGGACCACGACCGGAGCGCCGCCGCCGATCGGCACGCCGCCGACGAAGATCTGGCGCTTGGAGGCCACGCGCACAGGCTAGATGATCGAATCTCCGCGCCCCGGAGTACGTCGATGCCCCGCCGGGCGCGGGCTCCGGCGCGACCGACTCCCGGTCAACCCGGGAAGATCGCCGCGACCTGGCGATGGCGATCTCCGATTCACGCGCCGCCGGGCCGCCGGGCCGCCTCGGCGTGGGCGGGGCGCCGGCGCGCCGGCCGGCTCAGCGGGCGTGGCGGATCTGGACGAGCTCGCCGCCGAACGTGGTCACGAACAGGCTCCCCTTCGGGAACCGCCCCTTGCCACGACCGAACGCGAGATCGCTGGGACCGCTCGGGAACGGGACGCCCTGCCAGAGCACGCAGGCGTCCCGGGGCGAGCTCACCCGCCAGACCTCCCCGGCGCCGTTGGCCGCCGCGTAGAGGTTGCCGCCGGCGTCGCGGGTCAGCCCGTCGAGGAAGGCGCCCGGATCCGACGGGGCCGTGAACCACGGCTTCGAGGCGGTCGGGGCGTCGAGGGGCACCTTGCTGATGCTCGGCGGCGTCGTGAACGTCTGGTTGACGAGCAGGTGGCGCTTGCGGCGATCGACGACCATCCCGTTCGAGCCCTCCATCGGCGCCCAGCCGAGCTCGATCTCGCCGGCGCGGACGCGATCGACCCCGGAGCCGAAGTCGGTCGAGGCGAAGATCTGCCCGCCGGGGCCGCGGGTCACGCCGTTGGCCATCTGCAGGCCGTGGACGAAGACGTGGCTCCTCCCGGTCCGTGGATCGACCTCGATCAGTCCCGCCTGCGGGTCCTCCTCGCCGTCAGCCGCCTGAGCGATCGTGTCGCCGTAGCCGACGATCACGTTGCCGTTGCGCCGGAAGACGATGCCGCCGGGGCCGTCGATCCCGTCGAGCACGACGCGCGCCCTCGCCCCCGACCGCGGGATCATCAGCAGCTCGCCGGCGGTCGAATTGGTGAAGAACAGACGCCCGCGGCGGTCGACCGCGACCGACTCGAAGATGCCGGCGGCGGTGTGGATCGGGCGTCCCTCGCGCTGGTCCGGGCAGGGCTCGAGGGCCGATGCCGAGCTCGCGGCCACCAGCGCCGCCAGCGCCGCCGTCGCGAGCGCCGTCATCGTCCTTGCTGTCCGCGGGCCCATCGCGGTCGAGTATCCCAGGATCGAGGCGTCGCGCGCCGCACCCGGCCGCGGCTCGTCGCCGCGGCGCGGCATCTATCCTGATCCGCTCGATGGCCGCCCCGCCGACCGAATACATCTACTCGATGTACGAGGTGTCCCGCACCTATCCGCCGAACAGGCGGGTGCTCGAGGACATCTCGCTCAGCTTCTACCCCGGTGCCCGGATCGGCGTCCTCGGCTACAACGGCGCCGGCAAGTCGTCGCTCCTGCGGATCATGGCCGGCCTCGACGACGGCTACCGGGGCGAGGCCGCCCTGCATCCGAACGCGACCGTCGGCCTGCTCGAGCAGGAGCCCACGCTCGATCCGGGCAAGGACGTCCGTGGCAACGTCGAGGACGGGGTCCGCGAGCTTCGCGACCTCCTCGACCGCTTCAACGAGCTCTCGATGAGCTACTCGGACGAAACCGCGAGCGAGTTCGCCCGCCTCCAGGACCGGATCGACGCGGCCGACGCCTGGAACCTCGACCGGATGCTCGAGACGGCGATGGACGCGCTGCGGCTGCCGCCGCCGGACGCCGACGTGTCGGCCCTCTCCGGCGGCGAGCGCCGCCGGGTCGCGCTCTGCCGGTTGCTGCTCAGCGCTCCGGACCTGCTGCTCCTCGACGAGCCCACCAACCACCTCGACGCCGAGTCGGTCGCCTGGCTCG
>CAZTGN010000116.1:0-3435 GCA_964613275.1 uncultured Conexibacter sp.
CTTCCGCTACCGCTCCGGGGTGGGCTTCGTCGACTTCTTCGCCACCAACTCCGGCCCGCCGCTGATGGCGCTCGCGGCCCCCGGCGACGGGCGCGACGCGCTTCGCTCCGACCTCGTCGAGCTGGCGCGCGAGTGGAACCGGCTCGGCGACGACGCCGGGGCGATCGCGATCCCGGCCGAGTACCTGGAGTCGGTCGGCCGCCGCGTCTGAGCCGCGGCGCCCCGCGGCGCTGCGCCCGGCGCAATCCGCGTCAGGCGCGACTAACCTGCCGCTGATGCGCAGGGGGCTCACCGCGATCGCGAGCCTGATCGCCGTCGCGGCGCTGTGCTCCGGCTGCGCGTTCGACGGTTGGCGGTCGTTCGGCCCGGCCGGCCGGGCGGATATTCCCTCGGCGCGCCTGTTCGACCTCGGCGTCGCCGATTTCGACGAGGACGGCCGCCTCGACATCTTCACCGTCAACCACAAGTTCGCCGGGGCCTGGCTCCGCAACGAGGGCGACGGTCGCTTCGCCGACGCGACCGACGCGATCGGGGCGAATCCCGATCCGCAGTTCCCCGGCCTCGACCGGCTGCGGGCGCCGCGGCTCGACGAGCCCGGCGTCTACGTCTACCTGACCGACTCCAAGGAGGGCGAGCCGGGGCTCCTTCACATCCGCGCCGTCGGGGTCGAGGCGGCAGGGAAGGTCGGGTTCCTCTCGACGAGCCTCCGGATCGAGCGCGCCCACCGCGCGCGGGTCCGCCTCGGCATAAACGAGCAGTCGGTCCGGGTCGTCAGGTTCAGCGCCCGCCCGGGGGCCGCGATCGTGCTCGACCCCTCGAGCGTCGCCGACGCACCGATGGCCGCCTTCTTCACGGCGCCGTCCGATCCCGCCCTGATCAAGGTCGGATCCGACGCGGTGAGCCCGGCGGAGCCCGAGTTCCGGCTGACGCTCCGCGACCGCCACGCGATCGCGTTCGCGAACCTCGTCGGCGACGAGGACCTGGACGCCTTCATCGCAAGCGGCGGGCTCAGCGGCGGCATCGCCAAGCCGGCGTTTCGGGGTCGGATCCGCGACGAGCTCCTGGTCGGCACCGGCGACGGCTTCAGTGAGCTCAGCGAAGGCGCCGGCCTCGGCAAGGGGATCTGCCGCGGCCGCAGCGCGGAGGCGGTGGACTTCGACGGCGACGGGCTGCTCGACCTCTTCGAGTCCTGCGAGCAGGAGCCGCCGCTGATCCACCGCCAGGTCGAGCCGGGCCGGTTCGGGGCGGTGCCGGCGCCGGCCGCCGTCGGGACCGCGGAGCGATGGGTCCAGCTCGACGGGGGGACGCCGGCGCTGCTCGTCGCCGGCGCCGGCGAGCTGACCGCCTGGCGTTGGGACGGGGGTGGCTTCTCGCGAACGCAGACGCTGCCGCTCAGGACGGGCGGCACCGTCGCCCAGATCGCCGTCGGCGACCCCGACGGCGATCTCGACCTCGATGTCCTCGCCGTCGCGACCGGCGGCAACACGATGCTGCGGAACGAGGACGGTCGGCTGCGCCCGGCCCCGCCGGGCTGGGCCGGGGTGCCGGCGGCGAGCGCGGCGGCGAGCTTCGTCGACTACGACAACGACGGCCTGGTCGACCTCCACGCCGTCCCCCAGGGGCTGATCCGAAACGACGGCGGCGGGCGCCACCACCGGACCGGCCTGTTGACCACCCCGCCGGCGGGCGCAGCGATCGACCAGTGGGCCGACTTCGACGGAGACGGGCTGCGCGACCCCCTGATCGCGACCGGAAAGGGGGAGTTCGCGCGCCGGATGCCGGTCCGTCGCGCCCGCAACACCGTGCCCTTCAACGGGAGCTGGCTCGAGATCGACCTGGTCGGCACGGCCGGCAACCGGCAGGCGATCGGCGCCCGTGCCGAGGTCCGCGCCGGACGCCTGCGCCAGGCGCAGTGGGTCGGCCAGAACGACGACGCCCCTCACTCACAGGGCCACTACCGGCTCTACTTCGGGCTCGGGCCGCACGAGGCCGTCGATGCCGTCGCGGTGCGCTGGCCCGACGGCTCGCGGACCGATCTCGGGCCGCGGCCGGCCGACCAGCTCCTGCGGATCGAGCAGGGGGACTGACCGCGGGCGCCGCAAGCGCGTAGGGTGCGGATCACGATGACGGAGGCAAGCGCGGGGCCGATCCTGATCGCCTATGACGGCTCCGACTGCGCGCGGGAGGCGATCGCCGAGGCGGGACGCCAGCTCCGTGACGATCGTCCGACGATCGTCCTGACGATCTGGGAGCCGCTCGACGCGGTCCCGTTCTGGGGGGTGCCGCTCGCCGCCGTCTCCACCGACCTCACCGACGAGGTGATGGCCCGCGCCCGGTCGGTGGCCGACGAGGGGGTGGCCCTGGCGACCGCCGCCGGCTTCGAGGCGAGCGCCGAGGTCGAGCTCGGCGCCCCGGTCTGGAAACGGATCGTCGATCTCGCCGAGCAGCGTGGCGCATCGATCATCGTCCTCGGCTCGCACGGCCGAAGCAGCGTCGGCTACGCGGTCCTGGGCAGCGTCGCGACCGCGGTCGCCCATCACGCCGGGACGCCGGTGATGATCGCCCGCGCGCCGGCGCATTGATCGGCCGGACCGCGGCGGGAGAGCGCCGGTGCCGGGCGCGGTGATCGACGGAGATCCGGGTCTCCGTAAGTGTTGCGGAGCGCCCTCGGGCGGCAGGTACTGAGGACCGGCAGATGGCGCCGCGGGACGATGCAGGAGTGGGAGCCGAGGCCTTCCAGGTCGCCGTCGCGGGCGGAGGAGTCGCTGCGATGGAGGCCGTTCTGGCGTTGCGCGAGCGCGAGGAGCCGCCGCGACCACTGGCGGTCACGATGTTCGCCCCCGACCGCGAGTTCCGTCTGCAGGCGCTCTCAGTCGCCGAGCCGTTCGGCGGCGACGCCCAGACGGTCGATCTCGACGGCTTCTGCGCCGAGCACGGGGTCGAGTACCGGGAGGACTCGGTCGCCGAGGTCTGGGGCGGGCCGCAGCGGGTGCTGACCGCCCGTGGCGACGAGGTCTTCTACGACGCGCTGCTGTTGGCGACCGGGGCCCGCCGGCACCCGGTCCTGCCCGGCGCGCACGCGTTCCGGGGAGCCGGAGACGTCGGCTGGTTCGGAACCCTGCTCGAGCGTCTCGAGCGTGGGGCGATCGCCGACGTCGCCTTCGCGGTGCCGCGGCAGGTGAAGTGGACGCTGCCGATCTTCGAGCTGGCGATGCTGACCGCGACCTGGCTCCGCGACCACGATCGGAACGGCTCTCACCTCAGCGTCGTGACTCACGAGCGCCAGCCGCTCGAGGTGCTCGGGCCGAAGGTCAGCGAGCAGGTCGCGAAGCTGCTCGACGAGCGCGGCATCGAGGTGGTTGCCGGAACCGGCGTCGTCCGCTTCGATCGGGGACGCCTCGTCTGCGAGGGTGGGCGCGATATCCGCTTCGACGA
>CAZTGN010000116.1:3445-8233 GCA_964613275.1 uncultured Conexibacter sp.
CGACGAGGTCGTGGCCCGGCCCGGCCTCGACGTCCCCGAGATCCCCGGGGTGCCGCAGGGCCGCCACGGCTTCATCGGCTGCGACGCGGAGATGCGCGTCGACGGCCTCGATCACGTCTGGGCGGCGGGCGACTCGACCTGGTTTCCGGTCAAGCAGGGAGGGCTCGCCGCCCAGCAGGCGGAGATCGCGGCCGCCGGGATCCTTGATGCGGCCGGCGCCGAGGTCGGCGTGCCGCCGTTCCGGCCGATCGTCCGCGGCGCCCTGATCACGGGCGGGCGGCCGCGGTTCATGCGGGTCCCTCTGGGCGGCGACGCCGGCGTGGCTCTGACCAGCAGCCCGCTGTGGTGGCCGCCGGTCAAGGTCGCCGGCCCGCGGCTCGGCCCCTATCTGGCGCAGCGCTGGGCCCTCGACGACGAGGAGCCCGCCCTCGAGCGCACCGAGGACCTCGAGCCCGCTCGCGACGAGCGCGAGCACGAGGCGGCGTTGCGGCTCTCGCTCGACTTCGCCGAGATCGACGCCCGCGAGGGCGACTACGAGGAGGCGTTGCGCTGGCTCGGCGTCGCCGAGCGGCTCAACGTGACGCTCCCGGCCGAATACGTCGAGCGGCGCGAGGAGTGGCGCGCTGCCGCGACGGCCTGAGCGGCCGGGCGTCGCTCAGCCGCGGGTGAGCTTCCAGCCGAGGGGCGACTTCCTGACGCGACCGAGCTCGAGGAGCTCATCGAGCCCCTGCTCCGCATCGGTCCGTTCGATCCCCTCGTTCTGGGCGATCAGCGCGGGCGTGTTCAGGGCGGGCTTCGTCTCGAGGCTGTCGAGGACGAGCCGCGCGTTGTTGCTCAGTTCGGTCATCGCGACCGGCAGCCTGCCAGATGGACGCCGTCGGCGCCGCCGCGGCGGCGCCGACGAGCGCAACCATCGAGGCGCGGTCGGGTTCAAGACCGCATGAGCGCGCTTCGCGCCGGATCGCTCGCGGCTCCGATCGTCGCCATCGTCGCCGTCGTCGCGACCTTCGCGCTCGGCGCGGCTCCCACCGGGGCGGCGGTCGCGACGCAGGGGATCGACTACGACCTCGACGGCTCGCCGCCGTCGGCGCCGCCACGGCTCAACCAGCTCGACGTCTACCGGCCCGACGGCGCGGCGGCCGGCGACGGCCGACCCGTGATCGTGTACGTGCACGGCGGCGGCTGGCGCCGGGGGGACAAGGGGTTCGGGATCGCCGACAAGGTCTCGCTGTTCACCGGCGCCGGCTACGTGTTCGCGAGCGTCAACTACCGGCTCTCGCCGGATCCCCCCGATCCGGCCTACCCGCCCGATCGAATCCGCTTCCCCGACCAGCCCGATGACGTCGGCGAGGCGATCGGCTGGATCGACCGCAACGTCTCCGCCTACGGCGGCGACCCGAGCCGGATGATCCTGATCGGCCACTCGGCCGGCGCCCAGCTCGTGGCGCTCGTCGCGACCGATCCCGGGTACGTGCAGCGCTGGGGCGTCGATCCCCGACACCTCGTCGGGACCGTCCCGCTCGACGGCGTCTACGACATCGCCGGCCAGGCGAGCGGACCGCGGCGGGCGCTCTTCCACAACGCGTTCGCGACGCCGGCGGAGAACGCCGTCGACGACGCCTGGGCGCTGGCGTCCCCGGTCCGCTTCGCGGGCCCCGGCGATGCGGAGATGCTGATCGTCACCCAGGACGATCTGCCGCTGCGGATCGCCGGCAGCACGGCGCTCGCGACCGCCCTCGGGCCCGGCCGCGGCACGGTGCTGACCGTTCCCTACGACCATGGCGAGATCAACGAGGCGGTCGGCGCGGCCGTCGACCCGGCCGGCGAGACGGACGCGATCATGGGCTTCATCGACGAGGCCCTCGGCCGGGTGCGGCCGCCGCGGACGAAGATCACGGCGCATCCGGGGAGGAAGGTGAAGCTCCGCCGACACCAGCGCCGCGCCCGCGTCCATTTCCGCTTCGAGGCGAAGGGCGGGGCGAAGGGATTGGAGTGCCGGCTCGACGGTGCGAGCTTCCGGCGGTGCTCCTCGCCGCGGTCCTACGCGGTGCTCGGCGGGCAGCACCGGTTCCGCGTTCGTGCGATCGGCGACGACGGCGATCGCGGCCCGGCGAGCAAGCACGCGTTCAGGGTCGTCGCACGCCGCCGCTGAACGGGATCGGGCTTCGGCCGCCACCCCCGCCGTCGACGGACGCCCGCGAAAGCGGGCGGTCCGCCCCGGCGGGGCGTGGAGGCTAGAGTGGCCGGGGCCGCGGCGGGCCCGCGAGGAGGAAGATGGGATACGGACTCGGATTCGAGACCCTGGAGGGGGAGACGCGGATCGAGTCGCTGCCCGTCGAGGGCGAGGTTCCCGGCTGGCTCGGCGGCTCCCTGCTGCGCACCGGCCCGGCCCGCTTCGAGGTCGGCACGCGCGAGCTGAGCCACTGGTTCGACGGGCTCGCGATGCTGCACCGCTTCGGGTTCGCGGGAGGCGCCGTCTCCTACGCGAGCCGCTACCTCGAGAGCAAGGCGTACCGGGCCGCCGAGGAGACCGGCGCGATCGCCTACTCGGAGTTCGCCACCGATCCCTGCCGCTCGCTCTTCAGGCGGGCGATGTCCCTGTTCCAGCCGGCGCTGTCGGACAACTGCAACGTCAACCTCGTGCAGCTCGGCGAGCGGTTCGTGGCGATGACCGAGACGCCGATCCCGGTCGAGTTCGATCCGGCGACCCTGGCCGCCGCCGGGGTCGGCTGGGAGGTGCCGGGCCAGCTCACGACCGCGCACCCGCACCTCGACCGCGCCGGCGGCGGGATGCTCAACTACGCGGCCAGGCTCGGGCTCCGCAGCAGCTACCGCTTCTTCGGGCTCGCCGCCGGACCCGGCGCGGTGCCCGAGGTCCTCGCCTCGCTTCCGACCCGCCGACCCGCCTACATGCACTCGTTCGGGCTCACGGAGCGCTGGTTCGTCCTCGCCGAGTTCCCGTTCGTCGTCAACCCGGCGGCCCTGGCGCTCTCGGGGCGCCCCTACATCGAGAACTACCGCTGGCGGCCGGAGCTCGGCACCCGCTTCACGCTCCTCGACCGGAGCGGGGGAGAGGCGCTCGGCCCGTTCACGACCGATCCCTGCTTCGGCTTCCACCACGTCAACGCCTTCGAGGACGGCGACGGCAGCGTCGTCGCCGACATCTGCACCTTCGACGACGCCGCGATCGTCAAGTGCCTGTACCTGGAGGAGCTGCGCGCGGGCCGCGCGATCCCGGTGCCGGCGCTGACCCGGTTCACGATCTCGCCCGGGACCGGGACCGTCGCCCGTGAGCGCCTCGTCGACGAGCCGATCGAGCTGCCGCGGATCGACTACGGCCGCTGTAACGAGCGGCCCTATCGCTACGCCTGGGGGGCCGGCACCGACGGCTCCGGCTTCTTCGACCGGATCGTCCGCGCCGACCTCGAGGAGCGCTCGACCCTGACCTGGAGCGAGAACGACTGCTGGCCGGGCGAGCCCGTGTTCGTCGCCCGCCCGGATGCCGCCGGGGAGGGCGACGGGGTGCTGCTGTCGATCGTCCTCGACGGCGCAGCCGGGTCGAGCTTCCTGCTCGTCCTCGACGCGGCGACCCTGTCCGAGGTCGGTCGCGCCAACGTGCCTCACCACGTCCCCTTCGGATTCCACGGCCAGTACGCGGCCGTGGCGTGATCCCCGCGCTCAGGCGCGGCTGAGGGGCTCCGTGTCCGCCTCCGGCGGCGGGAACTCGCGCATCACCTGCCGGCGGAGGGCGAGGACGCCGACGATCAGGAAGACCGCGATCAACAGGATGCCGAGCGGCTCGCGCAGCCCCGGCGTCGGCCCCCACCAGACCAGGATCAGGAGGACCAGCGCCGTGCCGGCTGCGGCCCACATCGGATCCCGCAGGGCGGGGGCGATCCGCCCGCGGACCCAGGTCGCCCAGCGGGTCCCGCCGGCGAGCAGCGCCGCGGCCAGCGCGACGAGCCCGTAGGCCACCGTCGACTGCCCCATCGTCTGCAGCAGCTCGGTGCTGATGTTCCAGGCGTCGGTCGCGGCCGGCTTGACCGAGTCGGAGGCGACCAGCGAGTCGACCACGGTGCTCCCGAGCAGGCTGCGGGCGGTGAGGACCCCGAGGCCGACGACGATCAGCGAGAGGCCGACCGAGGTCAGCGTTCGCAGCCGCGTCCCGCGGGCGATCCAGATAGCGACGGCGTAGAGCGCGAACGTCAGCAGCAGGAGCACGACGGCGCCCTTCTCGATCAGGCTGCTGACGTCGCGCAGGGTCGAGATCTCGTCGGGGGCGATCACCTCGAGCCCGGCCTGTGCGTTGCCGGCCTCGACCGAGGCCTTCAGCGCCTCGCCGGAGCCCAGGCCCTGGTCGGGAAGCTTGATGCCGAGCTTCTCGGTGACGGCGGCCCGGATCGTCGTCAGGTCGAGGTTGACCGACCCGGTCGCCTTCTGCGCCTTGCCGAGCGCGTCGGTGGCGATCGGCTCGTCGTTGGCGATCGCGATGAAGGCTTCGCTCGCCTTGCGGTTCGCCTCCTCCCAGAGGTTCTCGACGAACGATGTCTGGAGGATCTCGTTGACCGCCTTGTTGAAGAGCTGGCTCAGCCCGGCCGAGGCGGGACCGGCGAGCGGGGCCGCCTGCGGCGGCAGCACCTTCGCGACCTCCGCCTGGACCTGTCCGGAGGCGAAGATCTCGGCGGTCAGGTAGTTGGCGAGCTCGCCGCGGATCGTCTCGTCGGCGAGCGGCGCCCGGCGAGTCTAGAACCCAAGGTCGGGGTAGGGGTGCTGGAGGGTGTGCCACCG
>CAZTGN010000117.1:0-8228 GCA_964613275.1 uncultured Conexibacter sp.
CCTCAGGCGGCGCCTCGCCAAGCAGCCCGCCGAGCGCGAGCACGTAGTTGACGCGGGAGGCGACAACAGCGAGAGGGTCGATGTCGAAGCCGACGACGTTATCGAGCACACAGGAGAGCGACTCGGAGCCCGAGACGTTCTCGGCGGCCAGCGACTCGCGCAGCTCGCGCACCGCCGAAACCAGGAACGTACCGGTGCCGCAGGCCGGGTCGAGGACCCTCTCGTCCCGTGCCCCTTGATGCTCTACCGCGCCGAGGACCCGTTCTGCAAGCCAGTCAGGCGTGAAGTACTGCCCGAGCGCGTGGCGAACCGGCCGTGGCAGCAGCCCCTGGTAGAGGTCCTTGAGCAGATCGCGAGCGTCCTCCGGGGACACCTGCAGCGTCGCCGGGTCGTACATCGCCAGTCGGTCGACCACCGCACGGACCGAAGCAGTCACCTCAGGTGACGTTCGCTCGAGGAACCAGCAGAAGACATCGGGCTCGATGACGTTGTTCAACCGGGCCTCGCGGAATGGGAGCCCACGGTGAAGCTCCGACAGCCGGTCGTTCAGCTCTTCGTCGCCAAGCCCTCGCATCTCGTCCAGCTGCCAGCTCGACTTCTCGAGAAACAGCGAGAGAGACAGGGCAGCGATCAGCTTCGTGACGATCGCGAAGTAGGTCTGGATCACATACAGCCCGGTCGCCGCATCGGTGTCCGCAGGAGCGGCTCCGATGACGTCGGCCAGCGCCTTGCGGGCATCCTTCTTGAGCGGGGTCTCCCCCTCCCCGGTGACTCCCGTCGCCACGGCGAACGCGGATTCCCATTGGTCGAACAAGCGGGACGGAAGACCATCGGGTCGCTGGCCTCGCTCACGCTCGAGCTGAGACAGCAGCGAACGCACGGCCGTGTACGCGAGCGCCCCCTCACCGGCGAAGTCGTCGAGGAGGTTCTCGGCGATCAACGCCTTTCCGGACTGCGCCGACAGCAGCGAGTCGAGCAGCAGGGCCGCGGACTTCGCATCGACCGGCACCGGGTCGTCGACCCACCAGCGTCCGGCGCGATAGCGCGCGAAGATCATGTGGTTCCCGTCACAGGCGACCCCGGCCAGACGCGTGACCTCGCGGCGCTCCTTCGCAGCGAGACCGTCGATGTAGGACTGGACCTGCTCGACGGCGTGGCGGTTGCCATGACTGTCCTTCGATGCCGCCATGGCTCCCGGTGGCTCCCACTCGACGATCAACCGGTTGAAGACGGCATCGGCTCGGCCGGTCGCGAGCGTCACCTCCCGACGCTCCTCCAGCTCGACGCCGAGCCGCTCACATGCTTCCGCCAGGGCCTTCTCGGCGCTGGCGCGGAAGTCAGCCTCCTTGCCGGCGAATCGTCTCGCGGCGGACGAGAACGCCTCGGCGAGGGCCTCCCCCTCCTCCGGGATCGTGGCGCGGAGGCTCGACAAGGCCTCAGGCGGCTCTCGGCGGCGCCTTCTCCTCGGGCTTCATCCACCAGCGGCGATCGAGGACCTTGCGGACGGCGAGCTCGGATCCATGAGCAAGGACCATGTCGGCGGCCCGCTCGGGATCGATGCCATAGTCCGCCGCGATCCGCTCCCCCGCCTCGTCGACGGCGGTGTAGGGATCATGGTCATGGTCGATGAGCGTCCGTTGCCGGTGGTTGTCGAAGAGCCGATCCTGCACGAGGGCAACGGTAGATGACAACCCGGACGTTGACCGCTCTTCAAGCCGCATCCTCGGCGCGTTTTGCAGAGTTGTCTCGGATCGATGGCGAAGCCATGACGGAGGTTCCGCATCTGAGATAGTTCGTGGCGATGAGCACCGTCGAGAAGCCGACCGCGACGGGCCCGGGCGCCGCCACCCACGCGGTCGTCAACCAGTCCGAGCCGCTCGCCGGCTACAACGTCTTCAGCGCCGACCGGCCGCTCGTCGAGGCCGTCGCCCGGGAGGGGGGCGACTTCGAGGTCGAGATGGTCCGCGCCGTCGGCGAGATCGCCGGACGGGAGGAGACGATCGAGCTCGGCCGGCTCGCCAACGAGCACCCGCCCCGGCTCCGCGCCTTCGACCGCTTCGGCAACCGGATCGACGAGGTCG
The DNA here is from genome assembly GCA_964613275.1 of uncultured Conexibacter sp. Taxonomy (GTDB): domain Bacteria; phylum Actinomycetota; class Thermoleophilia; order Solirubrobacterales; family 70-9; genus RHKX01. The sequence goes on from CAZTGN010000117.1 coordinate 2,082, forward strand.
AGTTCCACCCGGCCTGGCACGAGGTGATGGCGATGCACGTCTCCCACGGCCTCCACTCCCTGCCTTGGCGGCGCCCCGAGCCGGGCGCCCACGTCGCCCGGGCGGCCGCGTTCATGTGCCTCTCCCAGGCCGAGGCCGGCACCGGCTGCCCGATCTCGATGACCTACTCGGTGATCCCGGCGCTGCGCAGCCAGCCCGAGGTCGCCTCCGAGTGGGAGCCGCGCATCACCTCGCTCGACTACGACCCGCGATCGGTCCCGGCGCCGGACAAGGCCGGGGCGCTGGCGGGGATGGCGATGACCGAGAAGCAGGGCGGCTCCGACGTCCGCGCCAACACGACCGTCGCCGTCGCGCTGAACGGCGGCGGGCCCGGCACCGAGTACGAGCTGACCGGGCACAAGTGGTTCTGCTCGGCGCCGATGTGCGACGCGTTCCTCGTCCTCGCCCAGGCCGAGGGCGGCCTCTCCTGCTTCCTGCTGCCGCGCTGGACCCCCGACGGCGAGCGCAACGGCTTGCGGATCGAGCGGCTCAAGGACAAGCTCGGCAACCGCTCGAACGCCTCGGGCGAGATCGAGCTGCGCGGCGCCTGGGCGCGGATGGTCGGCGAGGAGGGCCGCGGCGTCGCGACGATCATCGAGATGGTCAGCCACACCCGCCTCGACTGCACGCTTGGATCGACCGCGGGGATGCGGGCCGGCACCGCGCAGGCGATCTGGCACGCCGAGCACCGGTCGGCCTTCGGGAAGCGGCTCGTCTCCCAGCCGCTGATGGCGAACGTCCTCGCCGACCTCGCGATCGAGTCGGAGGCGGCGACCGTCGCGAGCGTCTGGCTCGCCCGCCAGTTCGACGAGGCGCACGCCGGCGACGAGCGGGCCGCGCTGATCCGCCGGATCGCGACGCCGGTGCTCAAGTACTGGACCTGCAAGCGCGCCCCCGAGCACGCCGCCGAGGCGCTCGAGTGCCTCGGCGGCAACGGCTACGTCGAGGACTCGGGGATGCCGCGGCTGTACCGGGAGGCGCCGGTGATGTCGGTCTGGGAGGGCTCGGGGAACGTCCAGGCGCTCGACGCCCTGCGGGCGCTCGCCAGGGAGCCGGCCGTGCTCGAGCCGCTGCTCGGCGAGATCGGCGCCGGGGCGGAGGCAGAGCCGCGGCTGCGTGCCGCCGCCGATTCGCTCCAGCGCGACCTGGCCGACCCGGACCGGCTCGAGGCCCGGGCCCGGCGCCTCGTCGAGCGGATGGCGCTGGCGCTGCAGGGCTCGCTGCTCGTCCGCTTCGGCGATCCGGCCGTCGCCGACGCCTTCTGCGCGACCCGGCTCGAACGCGACTGGGGCAACGCCTTCGGGACGCTGCCGGCGGGCATCGACGGGGGCGCGATCATCGAGCGCCACGCCGTCCGGCTCTGAACCCGGCGATGGCGACCGAGCACCGCGTCGACGTCACGATCGCCGACCACGTCGCCGACGTCCGGCTCGACCGCCCCGGCAAGCACAACGCCCTCGACTACGAGATGTTCGCGGCGATCAACGCCGCGATCGACGAGGTCGCTGCCGAACCGTCGGTGCGGGCCGTCGTCCTCCACGGCGCCGGGCCGAGCTTCTGCTCCGGCCTCGACCTCGCGGGCTTCGCCGCGAGCGGCCGCCCGCTCGAGGAGATGCTCTCCCGCCGCGACGGCGAGGACGCGAACCTCGCTCAGCGCGTCTCCTACGGGTGGCAGCTCCTGCCGGCGCCGGTGATCTGCGCCGTCCACGGCAACTGCATCGGCGGCGGCGCCCAGATCGCCCTCGGCGCCGACATCCGCGTGACCGCGCCCGACGCCACCTTCTCGATCCGCGAGGTCCACTGGGGCCTGATCCCCGACATGGGCATCACCCGCTCGCTGCCGCGGCTGGTCCGCTTCGACGTCGCCAAGGAGCTGGTCCTGACCGCGCGGATGATCAGCGGTGAGGAGGCGGTCCGGGTCGGGCTCGCGACCACCGTCGACCCCGATCCGCTCGCGGCGGCGCGCAAGCTCGCGGCCGAGATCGCGGCCCGATCCCCCGACGCCACCCGCCGCGGCAAGGTTCTGCTCGAGCGCGCCTGGGGCATGTCCGCGGCCGAGTCCCTGGCGCTCGAGGAGGGGCTCCAGCGCGAGCTGCTCGGCTCGGCGAACCAGATGAAGGCGGTCGAGGCCGGGATGGGCGGCTCGCCCGGCGACTTCGACGACCCGAGCTGACGGGATACTGCTTCGAGGCCATCGACTCGGGCCGGGCGGGCCATCGCCAGGCGGTGACCGGTGGGGGTCCAGCGGGCAGTCAGCGCGAGCGCAGCGAGTCGCGCCCGATGGACCCCTGCCGGTCGCCGCCGCGACCCCAACACCGGCGAAGGTCGCCGCTGTTGCCCCCGCCTACTCTGGACCCAGGCCAGAGCGCGGCCGCTTCACCCTGCTGACGATCCGCGGGATCCCCGTCGGCGTCGACTGGAGCTGGTTCCTCGTCCTGTTCCTGATCATCTGGCTGCTCTCGGGCTTCTACCGCGACGTGCTCGGGTCGGGGCAGGACTCGATCGAGCCGTACCTGCTCGCGGTCGTGAGCGCCTTCGCCTTCTTCGCCTCGATCCTCCTGCACGAGCTCGGTCACGCGGTGATCGCGCTCCGCAACCGGATCGGGATCTCGCAGATCACGCTGTGGATGTTCGGCGGGGTCGCCTCGCTCGACCGCGATCCCGATTCGGCCGGCGCCGAGTTCCGGATCGCCGCCGCCGGGCCGGCGGTGACGCTCCTGATCACCGCCGCCTGCCTCGGCGCCGGCGCCCTGATCGACGGCGCCAGCTTCTGGGACGGCGCCAGCTTCGACGGGACGGCGACGATCTCGACCGGCGTCGCCGTGCTCGCCTGGCTCGCCAACATCAACGCGGTCATCCTCGTCTTCAACCTGCTGCCGGCGTTCCCGCTCGACGGCGGCCGGATCGCGCGCTCGATCGCCTGGCGGCTGTCCGGCAACCGCGACCGGGCGACGATCTTCGCCGCCCGGCTCGGCCAGGGCTTCGCCTACGCCTTCATCGCGATCGGGATCCTGCTGGCGCTGACCGGCTCGCTGTTCTCCGGCGTCTGGCTCGCCCTGATCGGCTGGATGCTCGCCGGCTCGGCCCGCGAGAGCGCGAACCGGAGCCGGCTGAACACGAAGCTCGACGGTCTCCGCGTGGCCGACGTGATGGACGCCGAGCCGGTCGCGATCCCGGCCGCCGCAACCGTCGAGCGGGCGCTCGACGAGTACTTCCTCCGTTACCGGTTCCCCTGGTTTCCGGTCGTCGACGCCGGCGGGCGCTTCCTCGGCCTGGTCAACCGCGGCGCCGCCGACGCCGTCCCCGAGCCGAGCCGGATGAGCCGCACCGTCGGCGAGATCGTCGATGCCGACGGCTCGCCGGGGCAGGTCGTCAGCTCCGAGGAGCCGCTCGGCGAGCTGCTCGCCAACGTCGAGCTGCGCCGCCTCGGCGGCCTGCCGGCGCTCGACGCCGACGGCCGCCTCGCCGGGATCATCACGGTCGAGCAGGTCGGGCGGGCGCTCCGGGACGCAGCAGCCTGATCGATGCGACGACGACCAGGGCGGTCATGACGACGGCGCTGGCGACGCACCACTGGCAGATCGCGTCGATCACGAACAGCTCGAGGTAGGTCAGATAGAGGCTGAACGCGAACCCGGCCAGGGTGAGCATGAAGGTCGCGGCGCGGCCGACGTCACCGCGGATGGCCAGCGAGGCGAGGATCACCACGTAGCCGATCAGGCCGAGGAGCGCCACCGGGATCGGGCCGATCTCCGAGTAGCTCGAAGCCTGCACCCGCTCGCAGCCGCCGGTCGTGCAGACCGGGCTCAGCCCCTCGTAGTGGACCCAGGTGAGATAGCCGGCGATCGCGATTCCGGCCAGCGTCAGGACCGTGGCGACCGTCGTCGCCCGGTCGGCCCGGAAGCGGCTCACTGCGCGTCAGCGAGCGCCTGGTCGATCGCGTCGGCCAGCCCCTCCTGCTGCGCCGGCAAGAGCTTGCCGCCGGTCGGGCCGACGAGGAAGCTGGGCGTCGAGTTGATGCCGGCGTCGGTCGCGGCCGCCTGGGCCTCCTCGAGGCTGCGGGTCACCGCCTCGGCGCCGCTCTGCTCGTTCATCTGATCGGCATCGACGCCGGCGGCCTCGGCGACGCCGTCGATGAACGCCTCGTCGGCGTAGCCGGAGTTCTCGACGCCCTGGCGGGCGTAGGCGACATCCATGAACTGCCACATCAGGCCCTGCTCGCCGGCGGCCAGCGCAGCGCGGGCGATGCTCTCGGAGTCGGGGCCGATGAAGGTGAGCAGCTGCAGCTCCATCCGCAGATCGCCGTCGGCGACGTAGCCCTCGACCAGCGCCGGCAGGTCGTCGCTGGTGTAGTCCTTGCAGAACGGGCACTGCGGGTCGGCGAACTCGACCAGCGTCACCGGCGCCTGCGGGTCGCCGAGCTCGATCCCCTTCTGGGGGATGCCGTCGAACAGCGCCACCTCGCCGCTCGCCTCCTCGTCGCTGGAGCCACTGGTGCTGACCACGATCAGGACGACGACGACGAGCAGCGCGAGCAGCGCGGCGCCGCCGGCGAGCGTCCAGATCCGCTGCCGCCGCTGCTTCTCCGCCTCCTCGCGCTCGGCTTGCTGCCGGGCTTCGCGGGCGGCCTTCTTGGACTCTGCGCGTGAGCTCATCGAGCCGGGAACATACAGGCTGCCGAACACGGGCATCCGGCGCCGTGGGCACCGGAAGACCGACCCTGACCATCGGAATTGCGGCGCGCCGCCGCATCCGGCGACCACATAGGATTGCGCCGTGCCTGAACACGACGTACTGGTGATCGGGGCCGGCCTGGCCGGACAGCGCGCGGCCCTCGCCGCCGCCGAGCAGGGCGTCTCGGTCGGGATCATCAGCAAGGTCCATCCGATCCGCTCCCACTCGAACGCCGCGCAGGGCGGCATCAACGCGGCCCTGGCCGTCGATGACACCTGGGAGTCACACGCCTTCGACACCGTCAAGGGCTCCGACTACCTCGGCGATCAGGACGCGATCGAGGTGATGTGCCGCGAGGCTCCGGACGAGCTCCTCCACCTCGAGCACATCGGCGTCACCTTCCACCGCAACGAGAAGGGCGAGCTCGGGACGCGGGCGTTCGGCGGCGCCTCGAAGGCCCGCACCTACTACGTCGCCGACATCACCGGCCAGGCGATCATGCACACGCTGTACGAGCAGCTGATGAAGTACGCCGACCAGATCGACCGCTACGAGGAGTGGTTCACGACCGACCTCGCGATCGACGACGAGGGCCATTGCGTCGGCGCGATCACCCGCAACATCCTCGACGGCTCGACCGAGCTGTTCGGGGCCAAGAGCGTGATCCTCGCCTCCGGCGGCAACGGGCAGATCTGGCACCCGACGACGAACGCGCTGATCTGCACCGGCGACGGGATCGCGATGGCCTACCGGGCAGGCGCGACCCTGATGGACATGGAGATGATCCAGTACCACCCGACGACGCTGGCGGGGAAGGGGTTTCTGATCACCGAGGGCGCGCGCGGCGAGGGCGCCCACCTGCTCAACGCCAGGGGCGAGCGCTTCATGGAGACCTACGCGCCGAACAAGATGGAGCTCGCATCCCGCGACGTCGTCTCCCGCGCCGAGCAGACCGAGATCAACGAGGGCCGCGGCTTCCCCGACGGGACCGTCGCCCTCGACATCACCGTCGTCCCCCGCAAGCGGATCCAGGAGGCGCTGCGCGAGATCGTCCTCGTCGGCCGCGACTTCGCCGGCGTCGACATCACCCGCGAGCCGATCCACATCAAGCCCGGCAACCACTACACGATGGGCGGCGTCAAGACGGACGTCTGGGGCCGGACCAACGTCCCCGGCCTCTACGCCGCCGGCGAGGTCGCCTGCGTCTCGGTCCACGGCGGCAACCGCCTCGGCGCCAACTCGCTGCTCGACACGCTGATCTTCGGCCGCCGCTCGGGCGAGGACGGCGCCGACCACGCCAAGGGGCGCGGATTCGACACGGTCGCGCGCTCCGCCCTCGACGACGCCGAGGCCGCCGTCGACGCGATCATCGGCCGCGCCCACGACGGCGGCCGCCGGGTCTCCGAGATCAAGGCGGAGCTCGGCGCGACGATG
>CAZTGN010000118.1:0-8183 GCA_964613275.1 uncultured Conexibacter sp.
CCAGCCCGACTTCACCCAGCTCGATCTCGAGATGTCGTTCGTCGACGAGGAGGACGTGATCGAGGCGAACGAGCGGCTGCTCCGCCACGTCCTCGCGGTCGCCGGCATCGAGGTCGAGCTGCCGATCCGGCGGATCGCCCACGCCGACGCCCTCGCCCGCTACGGGACCGACCGCCCCGACGTCCGCTTCGGGATGGAGCTCCACGACCTCGGCGAGGCGCTGGCGGAGACCGCGTTCCGGGTCTTCCGCGGCGCGATCGACGGCGGTGGCGTCGTCAAGGGGATCAACGCCGGCCGCCGCGAGCTGCCGCGCTCCGAGCTCGACGGCCTGATCGCCGAGGCCCAGGAGCTCGGCGCCAAGGGCCTCGTCTGGGCCTTCCGCGAGGGCGACGGATGGCGTTCGCCGTCCGCGAAGTTCCTCAGTGACCCCGAGCTGGCCCGCCTCAACGCCGAGCTCGAGGCCGAGGAGGGGGACCTGCTGCTCGTCGTCGCCGACTCGGCCGCGGTCGCCAACCGGGTGCTGGGGACGCTGCGGACCCGTCTCGCCGAGCGCTGGGACGAGATCCCGCCCGGATCGCACGGGTTCTGCTGGGTCGTCGACTGGCCGCTGCTCGAGTGGGACGACGAGGAGGGCGGATGGACCCCGCTTCATCATCCGTTCACCGCGTTCGCCGGCGAGCTCGACGAGGACGACCCCGCCGGCGCCCGCGCCCGCGCCTACGACATCGTCTGGAACGGCAGCGAGATCGGCGGCGGCTCGATCCGGATCAGCGACCCCGAGGCGCAGGAGCGGGTCCTGGCGCTGCTCGGGATCGATGCCGCCGAGGCCGAGGCGCGCTTCGGGTTCCTGCTCGAGGCGCTTCGCTACGGGGCGCCGCCGCACGGAGGCATCGCCTACGGGCTCGACCGGATCTGCGCGCTGGCGTCCGGATCCGACTCGATCCGTGACGTCATCGCCTTCCCGAAGACCGCGTCGGGAGGCGATCCGCTGACCGGCGCACCGGCGCCGGTCGGCGAGCGTCAGCTTCGCGAGCTCGGGATCTCGGCTCGCGCCGCGACGCAGCGATGAGCGGTGATCGGGCCGAGCAGGCGGCGCGCGCGATCGCCGCGATCAACGCGCGCGATCCGGAGCTGATCGCCGCCGCCTTCGACCCGCTCGCCGAGGTGCGGACGGGCCGCGGCGCCCACCGCGGCGTCGAGGCGGTGCTGGCGTGGGCCGCCAAGGCCTACCAGCACCTCGAGCGCCGCTACGCGATCGTCGCAACGCACACCCGCGGCGACGAGGTGCTGGTGCTCGGCTCGGTCGAGTACGTCTGGCGCGAGGAGGGCGAGGTGGGGGACAGCTCCCCGATCGCGCTGCGGCTCTCCTTCGTCGGCGACCGCGTCCGCCGCCTCGTCGTCGAGGACGATGCCGAGGCGGCGCTGGACGCCTTCGAGTCCCCCGACCCCGGGTGACCCTGCCTACGACTGCTGTGGTCGAAGCGACCCACCCGCCGGGCCGAGGGGGAGCCGCCCGTCCGTGGGTCGTCCGCCTCCGGCCGTGGGTCACCCCGCCTCCGGACGTGGGTCGTCCTGCCTGCGACTGTCGTGGTCGAGATGACCCAGGTGGGGGGAGGGCGTCCGGGGAACTCAAGGTTTTCCGTCCCGCCGCCGACCTGCCTTGGTAGTTTGCTGATGGGCCCGAACTCGTTCGACAGCCGCTCCAATTGTGAACCAACACGATTGGCTCGGGAGCCCTCGTCCGGTGCGCCCTTGGGCGTTCCGGCAGGTTCCCCCCTGTATCCCAGGGTTCAGAAGCCGGGCGGCACCGGCGGGTTGGAGCCCACCTTCTTGATCTGGCGCCCGCCCTTCGTAGGCCGCAGCTACATCCGGGGCCTCCGATGAGGCAGGCGCTGAACGAGAACCCGATGGTCCAGGCCGCGGTGCTCGGCGTCGCCGCCGTCATCTTCGCCGTCATCCTCTTCACCTCGGTCCTGAAGAAGGACGAGGAGCCTCCGGCCGCCACGACGACGACGCCGGCCGCCACCACGTCCGATCCGGCACCGTCCACCGAAGCCCCGGGCACGACTTCCGCTCCGGCGCCGTCCGTCGGCGCCGCCGGATCGACGGCGGTACCCGATCCGGCCGCCACCGCGCCGCCCGCCGGCGGCAGCCCCGCCGACGGGCTGCTGGCGTCGAAGGGGCTCCCCGAGGATCTCCTCGTCGCCTTCGCGAAGAACAAGACAATCGCGCTCCTGGTCATCGATCCGAAGGGGATCGCCGACGGGCTCGCCAAGCGCTTCACGGCGGCCCTCCGGGCCCGCGACGACGTCGAAGTCTTCGTCGTCGACGTCGCCGACATCGCCAGGTACGCGCGGGTCACCCAGGGCGTCTCGGTCAGTCGCACGCCGGCGCTGGTCGTGATCCGGCCGCGCAAGCTGACCGGCTCCGTCCCCGTGGCGACCGTCGCCTACGGCTTCCGCGGCCCGGGCAGCATCGACCAGGCCGTCGACGACGCCGTCTACAAGGGCAAGCAGGTCCCCAGCTACCCGTAGGGATTCCACGGGGCCCACCCGTTGGGATTCCACGGGGCCCACCCGTTGGGATTCCACGGGGCGGCGGCTGCCGGGAATCCGCGGTGCAGCGTCCCCGGGGGCTCTGCGGTGCGGTGCCGCAACGGGCGCGTCGCCACGCCGGGACCGAGCTTCTCTCGAGGGTGAGGGGATTCCCGGCGTCGGCGGAGGTGGTCGCATGCCGGTGCGGACGAGCTGCGGCTTACCCTTCCCCAGCATGGATTCATTGGCCCTCGAGGCCTACCTCGATGACGACTCACGTGTGGGTCCGCCGGCGGCGGGTTCGGCCCGCGGCACCGCCGGCGGCGCCGCTTGCGGTGACCAGGTCACGATCTCGCTGCGGCTCGACGAGGGGCGGGCGGTCGACGTTCGCTGCGATGCGAGCGGCTGCGCCGCCGCCGGCGCGGCCGTCGCGGCCACGGCCGAGATCCTCGACGGCGCGAGCCTGCGCGAGGCGGGACTGCTCGACGCCGCCCGCATCGCGGCCGAGCTCGGCGGGCTCAGCGCGGTCGGCGCACACGCCGCCGACCTCGCGGCCGAAGCCGCCCACCGAGCGCTCGGGGCCGCGGTCGCCGGCGCCGAGGGAACGATCCTGGCGCCTCCCCGCGATGGCCGCGACCGCGTTCTCGTCGCCGTCAGCGGCGGCGTCGACAGCGCCGTCGCGGCGCTCTGCGAGAGCGAGGCCGGGGCAGAGGTATTCGCCGTCACCCTCGAGCTCTGGTCCGATCCGGCGAACGTCGGCGAGCGGAGCTGCTGCTCGGCCGACGCGGTCAGGACCGCCCGCGCTGTCGCCCAGGGCCTCGGCATCCCGCACCTCACGTTCGATCTCCGCGACCCGTTCCGGGCCGGGGTCGTCGAGCCGTTCCTGGCCGGCTACGCGGCCGGCGATACACCGAACCCCTGCGTCCGCTGCAACGGCCGGGTCCGGATCGAGCCGATGGTGCGGCTCGCCGAGCACCTCGGCGCCGACGGCCTTGCGACCGGGCACTACGCCCGCCTCCGCGACGACGGCTCCGGCTCGCTCCTGACCGCCGCCGCCGACCCGGCAAAGGACCAGACCTACATGCTCGCCGGCCTCGATCCGGAGGTGCTGTCGCGGCTGCGCTTCCCGCTCGGCGGTCTGACCAAGCCCGAGGTCAGGAGGGTCGCAGCCCGAGCCGGGCTCCCGGTCGCCGCCAAGGCCGAGAGCCAGGATCTCTGCTTCCTCGCCGGCGTCGGCAAGGCCGGCTTCCTCGCCCGCCACGGCGGGCTCGACGACCGCGAGGGCGAGATCGTCGACTCCGCCGGCACCGTCCTCGGCACCCACCGCGGCCATCATCGCTTCACCGTCGGCCAGCGGCGCGGGATCGGGATCGCCGCCCCCGAGCCCCTCTACGTCCTCGCGACCGACGCTGCCGCCAACCGGGTCGTCGTCGGCCGCGAGGCCGAGCTCGACACCCGCCGGGTGCGGATCCGCGACGCGATCCTGCACCGGCCCGCGGCCCGGGTCGGCGCGGTCAAGCTGCGCTATCGCTCGAGGCCGCTCGCCTGCCGGATCGGCGGGCCCGAAGCCCCCGGCCCCGGCCGCCACGACCGCCTCGTGCTCGAGCTCGAGCCGCCGGCGCGGGGCCCCGCGCCGGGCCAGACTGCGGTCCTCTGCGACGGCGACCTCGTCGTCGGCCACGGCACGATCGCCTGAGGAACCCGCCGCCGGCCACGGCACGATCGCCTGAGGAACCCGCCGCCGGCCACGGCACGATCGCCTGAGGAACCCGTCGTCGGCCAAGAATGTCGGATCGGTGGCGTTGTACGCCCCCATAACGACATTCTTTGGCGGTGCAGGGCGGATTCCCCGTCGTTCTCGATCATGCCGCGAGGGACGATGACCCGCTTCGGGAGCTACCGGCGACGCTCGTGGACGGGTTCGCCGGAATGGCAATCGCTCCCGCTGGAATGGCAATCGCTCCCGCCCGCCGAATCACGCGCCGACCGTGCTTGCCGGACCTGCATCAGGCCCCTAGATACGCTGCTGCACCGATGGATTCAGAGCAGATCCGCGAGACGTACCTGTCGTTCTTCGAGGAGCGGGGGCACCTCCGCGTCCCGTCGGCGTCGCTGATCCCCGCCGCCGACGATCCGAGCGTGCTGTTGACGACGGCCGGGATGCAGCCGTTCCAGCCATATTTCCTCGGGCGCGAGCGGCCTCCGGCGCCGCGGCTCACCTCCTGCCAGCGCTGCTTCCGCACCCCCGACATCGAGTCGGTCGGAAGCACCGCCCGCCACCTGACCTGCTTCGAGATGCTCGGCAACTTCGCCTTCGGCGACTACTTCAAGCGCGAGGCGATCGACTTCGCCTGGGAGCTGTCGCTGGACGGTTTCGGATTCGATCCCGAGCAGCTCTGGGTGACGGTCTTCGGCGGCGACGAGGAGCTGGGACTCGGCCCCGACACCGAGGCGATCGAGCTCTGGGGGGAGCGCGGCATGCCGGCGGAGCGGATCGTCGAGCTGCCCCGCTCGGAGAACTTCTGGCAGGCCGGGGAGCGCGGCCCCTGCGGGCCCTGCTCGGAGCTGTACATCGACCGCGGGGCCGACCACGGAGGCCCCGACGAGAGGCCCGGCGACGACAGCGACCGCTTCCTCGAGTACTGGAACCTCGTCTTCACCGCCTACGACCTGCGCGACGGCGCGCTCAGCGAGCTGCCGGCGAAGAACATCGACACCGGGCTCGGGCTCGAGCGGATGGCGGCGATCAAGCAGGGAGTCGACTCGGTCTTCGACACCGACCTGCTGCGACCGCTGGTCGACCTCGCGACGGAGCTCTCCGGTCGCTCCTACGGCACGGACGACGCCGCGGCGACGCGGGCGATGCGGATCATCGCCGACCACGTGCGCGGCTCGGTCCAGCTCATCGCCGACGGCGTCGTGCCCTCGAACGAATGGCGCGGCTACGTGCTGCGGCGGATCATCCGCCGCGCGATCCACCAGGGACGCGTGATCGGGCTCGACTCGCCCTACCTCGGCCGCTTCGCCGAGCGGGCGATCGACCTGCTGGCCCCGGTGAACCCGGCGCTGACCGCCGAGCGCGACACGATCATGCGCTGGGTCGGCTCGGAGGAGGAGAGCTTCGGCCGGACGCTCGATCGCGGCAGCCAGCTCCTCGAGCGCCTGATCGACGAGGCGCTCGCGGCCGGAACCTCGTGGATCGCCGCCGAGTCCGCGTTCGAGCTCCACGACACCTACGGCTTCCCCTACGACCTGACCCGCGAGCTCGTCGCCGAGCGCGGCCTCAGCGTCGATGACGGCGGCTTCGAGGAGCTGATGGAGCAGCAGCGCGAGCGCGCCCGCAGCCGTGCCGGTTTCGCCGGCGCCGGCGCCGGCGAGCACGACCGCGTGATCGGCTTCGTCGCCTCGGCGCCCGCGAGCCGCTTCGTCGGCTACGAGGAGCTGCGGGCCGAGACCGGCGTCGCCGCGGTGGCGGCCGCCGACGGCGACGCCCTCGTCAAGCTCGAGGAGAGCCCCTTCTATGCCGAGGGCGGCGGCCAGGTCGCCGACGTCGGAGCGCTGCGCTGGGAGGGCGGCGAGGCCGAGGTCGTCGATGTCTATCGGGTCGGCTCCGACCAGGCGCTGAAGGTGAAGGGCGGCGCCCCCGACCCCGGAGCCCGCGTCGAGGCCGAGGTCGCACGCCTCGACCGCCACGCGACGATGCGCAACCACACCGCCACCCACCTCCTGCACGCGGCGCTTCGCGAGCGGCTCGGACCCCACGTCCGCCAGGCGGGCTCGGCGGTGCGGCCCGACAAGCTCCGCTTCGACTTCACCCACGGCGGCAGGCTGGAGGCCGGGGACCTCGAGGCGATCGCCGAGCGGGTCAACGGCTGGATCAAGGACAGCGCCCCGGTCCGGGCGATCGAGATGGACCGGGGCGAGGCGGAGCGGCTCGGCGCGATGGCGCTGTTCGGCGAGAAGTACGGCGAATGGGTTCGCGTCGTCGAGGTCGAGGGGGTCTCGCGCGAGCTCTGCGGCGGGACCCACGTCGCCAACACCGCCGAGGTCGGCATCTTCGAGATCCTCTCCGAGGGCTCGAGCGCGTCGAACGTGCGCCGGATCGAGGCCGTCACCGGCCCGGCGGCGATCGACCTCTACCGGGAGCGCAGCGCCGAGCTGGCGCGGACGGCGGAAGCGCTCGGCGGCCGCGACCCGGCTACCGCTGCGATCCGGCTCGCCGAGCGCCTGCGCGAGCTCGAGTCGGCAGCCGCCGAGCGCGGCGCCGAAGCCGCAACCGGTCGGGCAGCCGAGCTGGCCGCCGCGGCGGAGCCGGCGGACGGCGTCGGCGAGGTCGTCGGCGAGCTCGGCGAGCTCGCCGACACGAAGACGCTGCTCGCCGCCGCCCACGACGTCAGGTCCCGGGTGGGCGATGCCGCCGTGGTGCTCGGGGCGACGAGCGGGGAGAAGGTGGCGCTGGCGGCCGTCTTCAGCCCGGCCGCCGTCGAGCGCGGGATCTCCGCCGCCGACGTCGTCCGTGAGGCGGCTGCGATTGTCGGGGGTGGAGGGGGCGGCAGGCCGGAGGTCGCCCAGGCGGGCGGTAGCGACGTCGAGAAGGTCGGTGAAGCCCTGAGCGCAGCCCGAGAAGCGGTCCTCGGCGGACTCGGCGGCAACCGCTAGCCGATGCGGGTCCTCGCGATCGATCACGGTGCCGCCCGCTGCGGTTGCGCGCTCTCGGACCCGAGCGGCACGATCGTGCGCCCGATCGACCCGATCGAGCCCTGCGCGGCGACCGCGGTGCCGGCGATCGTCGCCGAGCACGGGGTGGAGCTCGTGGTCGTCGGGCTGCCGGTCTCGCTGGACGGCGAGGAAGGGCCCCAGGCCGTCGCCGCCCGCGGGTTCGCCGCCGAGCTGGCGGCGGCGGTCGACGTCCCGGTCCGGACCTACGACGAGCGGCTGACGACGAAGCTGGCCGCGGCCTCGCGGCGCGGCGGCTCGCGCGCGGCGGAGGACTCGCTGGCGGCCGCCCACCTGCTCGAGTCGTTCCTGCGGGCGAGCGAGCGGGAGGAGGGACGATGAGCGGCGAGCCCGAGCCGCGGCCGCCGGTCGACCCGTTCCTCTCCGACGACCCGGCGGCGCTCGAGCGTGAGCGGCGACGGCAGCAGCGTGAGGCCAAGCGCCGGGAGCGCGCCGGCCGCAAGTCGCTCGGCGAGCGCGTCAGCGGCGCTCTCGACGGCGCCGCCGGCAGGGGCCGCGAGGCGATCGAGCAGACCCGTGAGCGGGCGCGAGGACGTGAGGTTCCGGCCGATGCCCCGGAGCCCCCCGCCTTCCGGCGCCCGCGGGCGCAGCCTCCTGTCACCGACCCGGACGCGCCGGCCGAAGCGCCCACGCAGCCTCCTGCCGGGTCCGACCGCGGGCCGCTGCCCTCCCCGTCGGAGCCAAGCCTGCCCGCCTCGTCGGCCCCGAAGGTCCCCGTAGCCGAGCCGCCGCGCCCCCGCTCCAACTGGCTTCCATGGACACTCGCGGTTGTCGCCTCGTGCGTCGCAACGTGGGCGTTTGCCAAGTCTCCCGAGATCGGAGGCCGTCCCTCATGGGAGTTTGACGTCGCGTTCTTCGAAGACCTGTCGCTCGAACGCGAGCTCTCCCGGCGAGGCAGCGCAGGATGGGAGA
>CAZTGN010000119.1:0-2999 GCA_964613275.1 uncultured Conexibacter sp.
GACGTCGCTTCCGATCACCAACGAGGCCGGCCTGCTGCACGTCTCGCCGTCGGCCTCGGCGGTCGATCTGACCCGCGTGGCGCCCGGCAGCGACGAGATCCCCACCGCGGTCCAGCCGAGCGGCATCCGCACCTTCGGCCGGGTGATCCCCGCCGACCCGGTGCAGGGCGCGGCCGCCGCCGTGGCGATGGACGACCGCGGGATCGAGCGCGTCCGCATCCTCGGGTCCCGGGGCGCGTACGGCGAGGCGCTGCGCGACGGCTTCGAGTCGGTCGTCGGGGCGCCGGCGATCGTCACCTCCGGGCCGGCCGACGCGCTCTACGTGGCGGCGGCGGGCATCGTCGGCCTCCGCGTTGCCGGCCCCGCCTTCGGCGCCGACGCCCAGATCTTCGGCTTGCCTCCGGACACGGCGATGCCGCCCCGTTCGACCCTCGTCTCCGGCGCCCAGGCGCCCTCGCAGCTCCCGTCCGGCGAGCCGGCCGGGCTCGGTCGCGACCCGGGCCGCTTCGCCGCCTACGGCTATGAGGCGATGGCCGTCGTCCTCGACGCGATCGACCGCGCCGGCGACCCGCTCGACCGCGGCTCGGTGGTCGAGGCGTTCTTCGCCACCGCCGACCGTGAGTCGGTCCTCGGCACGTACTCGATCGACGAGGTCGGCGACACGACGCTCGACCGGGTCGGTGCCTACCGGGCGCAGGCGGGAGGCGAGCCGCGGCTGCGGCCGCTGCCCGAGCCGATCACGGTGCCCTGACCGCTAGGCGAGCGCCTCGCGCAGCGCCCCGTCGAGGTCCGGGGTGCGGAAGACGTAGCCCTCGTCGAGGGCGCGGCGCGGCAGGACCCGCTGGCTGGCGGTCGCGGCGTCGGCGAGCTCGCCGCCGAGCCGGATCCGGATCGCCAGCTTCGGGACCGGCATCACCGCGGGCCGGCCCAGCGCCCGGCCCAGCGCCTTCGAGAACTCGCGGTTGGTGGCCGGCTCCGGGGAGGTGACGTTGTAGGCGCCCCTCGCCGCCTTCGTGTCGAGCGCCCAGAGCATCATCCCGACCTCGTCGGCGAGGCCGACCCACGGCATGTAGTTGCCGCCGCCGGCGATCGGGCCGCCGAGCCCGAGCCGGTAAGGGAGGAGCAGCTCCGCGAGCAGGCCGCCGGCCGCCGTCAGGACCGGGGCGCTGCGGAGGACCACGAGTCGGACCTGATCGCCCGCCTCCGCCGCGGCCGCCTCCCAATCGACGCAGATCCGTGCGTCGAAGCTCTCGCCAGCGGGCGTGGACTCGTCGATGATCTGCTCGCCGCGGTCGCCGTAGTAGCCGACCGCCGACTGCGAGACGAGCACCCCGGGCGTCCGCGGCGCCGCCAGCATCGCCGCGACGAGGTTGTGCGTGGCGGTGATCCGGCTGGCGTGGATCCGCGTCTTCGCAGCCTCGCTCCAGCGCTGGTTGAGCGGCTCACCGACGAGGTTGACGACGGCGTCGACCCCGTCGAAGGCCTCCTCCGGCGGCCGCTCCCGGGCCGGCTGCCAGGCGTGCCAGGCGATCCGGCCGCCGCCCTGCTTGGCGCGCTCCGGGTCGCGGGAGAGGCCGACCACCTGATCGCCGCGGGCGAGCAGCGCTTCGCTCAGCGCCGAGCCGATCACCCCGCCGGCGCCGGTGATCAGGACCCTCATCGCCGCCCGGCCGCGCTCACCCGATCGCCGCGAAGGTGCCGGACTCCTCGGTCACCCGGGCGATCCCGGCCGCCTTCGCCTCGGCCACCACCGCCGCGGCGACGGCCGGGGCGACGTCGCGGTCGAAGACGCTGGGGATGATGTAGTCCTCGTTCAGGTCGTCGTCGGTGACGACCGCGGCGATGCCCTTCGCGGCGGCGAGCTTCATCTCCTCGGTGATCGCCGGCGCGCCGGCGTCGAGGGCGCCGCGGAAGATGCCGGGGAAGCAGAGGACGTTGTTGATCTGGTTCGGGTAGTCGGAGCGTCCCGTGGCCATGATCCGGACGTGCGGGTCGGCCTCCTCCGGCATCACCTCGGGCGTCGGGTTGGCCATCGCGAAGACGATCGCGTCGCGGCTCATCGCCGCCAGCGACGACGCGTCGACGAGGCCGGGGCCGGAGAGTCCGATGAAGAGGTCGGCGCCCTCGAGGACGTCGTTGGGCCCGCCCGCGAGCCGCTGCGGGTTGGTGGTCTCGGCGAACCAGCGCTTGACCGGGTGCATCCCGTCGGAGGCGTAGTCGTCGCGCGCGGTCGAGATCGCGCCGCGGCGGTCGCAGCCGACGATGTCGGTGACCCCGGCGTTGATCATCATCCGCGTGCAGGCGATGCCGGCGGCGCCGAGACCGAGCATGACGACCCGCAGCGTCTCGATCGGCTTGCCGACGATCTTCAGCGCGTTGAAGAGGGCGGCCATGACGACGACCGCGGTCCCGTGCTGGTCGTCGTGGAAGACCGGGATGTCGATCTCCTCGCGGAGGCGGTCCTCGATCGCGAAGCAGCGGGGGGCGGAGATGTCCTCGAGGTTGATGCCGCCGAAGGCGGGCGCGATCAGCTTCACGGTCTCGACGATCCGGTCGGGGTCCTTGGTGTCGAGCGCGATCGGGAACGCGTCGACCCCGGCGAACTCCTTGAACAGCATCGCCTTGCCCTCCATCACCGGCATCGAGGCCTCGGGGCCGATGTCGCCGAGGCCGAGCACGGCGCTGCCGTCGGTGACGACCGCGACGGTGTTCTTCTTGATCGTGTACGCGAACGCCTTCGAGCGGTCCTCGGCGATCTCGGTGCAGACGCGGGCGACGCCCGGGGTGTAGGCCATCGAGAGGTCGTCGCGGGTCTTCAGCGGGTACTTGTTGTGCTGCTCGATCTTGCCGCCGCGGTGCATCTCGAACGTACGGTCGGTGTAGTCGACCACCCGGGAGCCGCGGATCGAGCCGATCGAGCGCAGGATCTGCTCCCAGTGCTCGGGACCGTGGGCGTCGATCGTGAACTCGCGCACCCGCTTCCCCTCGGCGCCGGCGCC
>CAZTGN010000119.1:3009-7998 GCA_964613275.1 uncultured Conexibacter sp.
CCGACTCGAAACGGTCGACGCTCTGCAGCGCGCCCCCCGATTCGGCGATCGCGGCGGTGATCCTGCCGAGCGGTTCGTTGCGCGCGTCGAGCTCGACGCGGACGGTGACGGAGAACTGGGCGCTGACCGATGCCATCGTTCGCGGTGGATCATAGGAGCAGCCGGATTCGGGCACCGGTCTTGACAGACTGGCCCCGTGGCCCCGCTCCCCCGACGCCTGCGCCGCGCCGCGCTCGGCCCCGCCGGCGCCCTGTTCCGGATCGCGAGCAAGCCGGTCGGCGGCGGTGGCGGCATGACCCGGGCGGCGCTCGGGCCGCTCGCCGGCCGATCCGGGGTCGCCGGATCCGTCGTCATGGTCACCGGCGCCTCCTCCGGCATCGGCGAGGCCGCTGCCCGGCGTCTCGCGGCGGCGGGCGCGACCGTGCTGCTGGTGGCGCGCAGCGCCGAGGCCCTGGAGCGGATCGCGTCCGAGATCGGCGCCTCCGGCGCCGGCGAGGCCATTCCCCACCCGTGCGACCTCACCGATCTCGAGGCGATCGACGACCTCTGCGCGAGCGTCCTCGACCGCCATGGCGCCGTCGACGTGCTCGTCAACAACGCCGGCCGCTCGATCCGCCGCTCGGTCGAGCGGTCGGGCGGCCGCTTCCACGACTTCGAGCGGACGATGCAGCTCAACTACTTCGGGGCGATCCGCCTCATCCTCGGGCTGCTGCCGGCGATGCGCGCGCAGGGCCACGGCCAGATCGTCAACGTCTCCTCCGCCGGCGTCCAGATCAGGACCCCCCGCTTCTCCGGCTACATCGCCTCGAAGGCGGCGCTCGAGGCCTTCTCCGACGCCGTCCAGGCGGAGACGCTCGAGGACGGGATCCGCTTCACGACGATCTCGATGCCGCTCGTCCGCACGCCGATGATCTCGCCGACCCGCCAGTACGAGCGGATCCCGACGCTCGCTCCGGAGGAGGCGGGCCGCCTCGTCGCCGAGGCCGTCGTCGGCCGGCCGCGGCGCGTCGCGCCGCCGTTCGCCCACGTCCTCGCGACGGTCGACCGCCTCAGCCCGGAGGCGATGGACGCGGTCCGGGCGCGCGTCTACCGGATGTTTCCGGAGTAGACGAACCCGGGCTGCGACCCCGGCACGGTACCCCGCTGCGACCCCGGCGCGGCTCCCCGCTGCGCGTCCGGTTGCGCCGGGCGGTGACGGCGGCCCGCTAGAGCTGCTCGGCCGCGAACGTGTTGCAGTCGGCGGGGTCGCCGGAGTCGAAGCCATGCTCGAACCAGCGGCGCCGCTGCTCGGAGGTGCCGTGGGTGAAGCTGTCGGGGTCGACGCGGCCGCCGGCCTGCTGCTGGAGGCGGTCGTCGCCGACCGCCTCGGCGGCACCGAAGGCCTCGTCGAGATCGCCCGGCTCGAGGTCGCCGGCGGCGAACACGGTGCTCGCCCAGACGCCCGCGTAGCAGTCGGCCTGGAGCTCCTGGCGCACCGAGAGCCCGTTCGCCTCGCCCGGGTCGGCGCCGCTGAGCCTGTCGACCTCTGAGCTGGTGCCGGTCAGCCGTTGCACGTGGTGGCCCATCTCGTGGGCGATCACGTAGGCCCAGGCGAAGTCGCCCGGGGCGCCGAGCTGCCGCTTCATGTCGGCATGGAAGCCGAGGTCGAGATAGACGCGCTCATCGGCCGGGCAGTAGAACGGCCCGACGGCGGACGTGGCTCCGCCGCAGCCGTCGGTCTGGACCGCGCCGGAGTAGAGGACCAGCTGGGCCCGGTCGTAGGCCTGATCGCCGCGCGCGAACGTGCCCGCCCAGACGTCCTGGGCGTCGTCGAACACGTACGCCGAGAAGTCCTCGAGGTCGGCTTGCGGGTCCTCACCCGGCGGCAGCGGCTGCGGATCGGCGGCTCCGGGAGATCGGCCGCACCTATGATCAGGCCGTGGCCGAGGGCGAAGCTGACAACGGGTCCGGCGACCTCTTCCTGATCGACGGCAACAGCCTCGCCTACAGGGCCTTCTTCGCGCTGCCGGAGTCGATCGCGACCTCCGACGGCCGGCCGACGAACGCGATCTACGGGTTCGCCTCGATGATGGTCAAGATCCTCACCGACTACCGGCCCCGCGCGGTCGCGGTCGCGTGGGACGCCGGGATGTCCGGCCGCGATCGGGTCTACGAGCCCTACAAGGCGCAGCGCCGCTCCCGCCCGGACCTGCTGAAGGAGCAGTGGCCGCACCTCGAGCCGCTCTCGGACGCGTTCGGGTTCGCGAACGTCCGCGTCGAGGGTTGGGAGGCCGACGACGTGATCGCGACGATCGTGCGGCAGGCGCGCGCAGGCGGGATCCCGGTGATGGTCGTGACCGGCGACCGTGACGCCTACCAGCTCGTCGGCGACGGGGTCCGGGTGATGTCGACGTCACGGGGCGTCACCGAGACCCGCATCTACGACCGCGAGGGCGTGATCGAGCGCTACGGCGTCGCTCCCGAGCTCGTCCCCGACCTGATCGGCCTCAAGGGCGACACCTCCGACAACATCCCCGGCGTCCCCGGGATCGGCGAGAAGACCGCGGCGCAGCTCCTGCAGGAGTTCGGCTCGCTCGAGTCCGTGCTCGAGAACATCGAGTCGATCCCGGGCCCGAAGCGGAAGCAGAACCTGACCGAGCACGCCGACGACGCCCGGATCTCGAAGCTGCTGGCGACGATGAGCACGGACATCGACATCGAGCTCGACCTGCCGGGGCTGATGGACCGCGGCCCCGACCTCTCCCGGCTCCGCGAGGCCGCCGCCGAGTTCGAGCTGCGCCAGGTGATCCAGCGGCTCGAGGAGGCGTGGGAGGGGGAGGTGCCGGAGCGGCCGGCGGAGGCGACGCTGGCGGCCGAGGCGGTCAGCGGGGCGATCGCCGACCTCGCCGCGGGCGAGATCTCGTTCGCGATCGCCGGCGGGCGCTGGGGCGGCTACGACGGTGAAGCGCTGGTCGGCGGCGGGCTGCCCGAGCCCGCCGAGCTGGTCGCCGCCCTCGCCCCCCATCCGCTGGTCGGTCACGACTTCAAGTCGATGGCCGCGGGCTCCCCGCGGGGCCTGCTCGCCGACCTCGCCGCGGGATCGCTCGACCTCGCTCACGACACGATGCTCGCCGCCTACCTGATCGACCCGGCGCGGCGCACCTACGAGCTCGACGAGCTCGGCGCCGACGAGGGCTTCTCGGTCGCCGGCGCCCCGGCGGGCGACGGCCAGCTCTCGCTCGGCGACGGCGAGGACGGCGGCGAGCCGACCGCCGCGGCACGGCTCGCCTGGGAGCTCGCCGGCCGGCAGCGGAGCAAGCTCGCCGATCTCGGCCTCGAAAGGCTGATGAGCGAGGTCGAGATGCCGCTGATCGAGGTCCTCGCCGGGATGGAGGGGATCGGGGTCAAGCTCGATACCGCCAAGCTCGCGGCGATCTCCGAGGAGCTCGCCGGCGAGGCCGACTCGCTGCAGGCCGAGATCTGGGCGCTGGCCGGCCGCGAGTTCACGATCGGCTCCCCCCAGCAGCTCGGCGAGGTCCTGTTCGACGACCTCGGCCTGAGCCGCAAGCGACGCGGCAAGACGGGCTACTCGACCGACGCCAGGGTTCTCTCGCAGATCCGCGACGAGCACGAGATCGTCGCCAAGGTCGAGCGCTGGCGCGAGGTCACGAAGCTGACCAACACCTACCTCGACGCGCTGCCGGCGCTGATCGATCCCGCGGACGGCCGCATCCACACGACGTTCAGCCAGGTCCGTGCCGCCACCGGGCGGCTGTCGAGCACGAGCCCGAACCTGCAGAACATCCCGATCCGCTCCGACCTCGGCCGGCCGATCCGGGCCTGCTTCGTCGCCGCCGGCGGCAACGAGCTCGTCTCCTGCGACTACAACCAGGTCGAGCTCCGCGTCCTCGCCCACGTCTCCGGCGACGAGTCCCTGCGCGAGATCTTCGCCTCCGGCGAGGACGTGCACGCGGCGACCGCGGCCGGGATCGTCGGCGCCGACCCCGACGCGATCAGCCCCGGCGAGCGGTCGAAGGCGAAGATGGTCAACTACGGGATCGCCTACGGCCTCTCGGCCTACGGCCTCGCCGAGCGGCTCTCGATCCCGCGTGAGGAGGCCGCCTCCTACATCGACCGCTACTTCGAGCGCTTCGCGGGCGTCAAGCGGTTCATCGACGCCACGATCGGGTCCGCCCGCGAGCAGGGCTGCGTGCGGACGCTGATGGGCCGCCGCCGATTGATCCCGGAGCTGCGCTCGCGCAACCCGCAGACCCGGATGCTCGGCGAGCGACTCGCCGTCAACACGGTGATCCAGGGGACCGCCGCCGACATCATCAAGCTGGCGATGATCAACTCCGTTCGCGCGCTCGCCGCCGAGGGTCTCGAGTCGCGCCTGATCCTGCAGATCCACGACGAGCTGCTGTTCGAGGGGCCGGCGACGGAGACCGCGGCCGTCAGTGACCTGGCGCGGCGGGAGATGGTCGGCGCCTTCCCGCTCGACCCCCCGCTTGCGGTCGAGATCGGCGCCGGCGCCGACTGGCTGGACGCGAAGTAGTCGCCGGTCCGCGTGATCTTCACGGTCGGCACGGGTTGGTCGATGTAGGTGGGGGAGCACGAAGCCCAACGGACAAAAGGAGCCAACAATGACCGACCACGAGTTCCCCGAGGAGGAGCGCCGCCTCTACGATCGCCTCGCGATCGTCGGCGTGGCGCTGCTGCTGGCGGCCTTCCTGCTCGGCGTCGCGAGCGTCACCTCCGGCTTCGCGCAGGCGTCCGGCGACGACGTCGTCGCCAAGCGCGATGACGGCGGCGGCGACGACGGATCCGACCACGACGACGACGATGACGACGACGACGACACCGGCACGAAGGCGACCGCCACCGGCACCACCCAGGGCACCGGCCCGTCGAACACGGCCACCAACGACACGGCGACCGGGACCAAGACCGGCGGCGCGACCGCCACCGGCACCACCCAGGGCACCGGCCCGTCGAACACGGCCACCAACG
>CAZTGN010000119.1:8098-8179 GCA_964613275.1 uncultured Conexibacter sp.
ACACGGCGACCGGGACCAAGACCGGTAGGCTGAATTTCATCTCCAGCCCTCGAAATGCCAGGATCGTCTCTTCCATGAAGC
>CAZTGN010000120.1:0-8172 GCA_964613275.1 uncultured Conexibacter sp.
GGGGGGTGCGCGGGACCAACCGGCCGCCCACGCCCGCGCCGGCGCGCGCCTCGGCGGCGGCCGCCGCCGCGGCGGCGGCGCTCACGAGCCGGCCGGCGTCGATCTCCTCGCCGCTCATCGCGGCCGCGAGATGCGGCGAGAGGGGCGGGCCGTAGCGGTAGGGGGCGACCTCGTCGGCGGACTGGGAGGTGCCGGAGGCCCGCGCCAGCAGCTCGTGGTCGGGCTCGCCCTCCTCCTCGAGCCCCGAGACGGCAGGCTTGAAGACGGCGACATCGAACCCGGCGGCCGCCGCCTCGGCCGCGATCACGGCGGCCACGACCGACTTGCCGACCCCGGTGCCGGTGCCGGTGACGAAGACGCCGCTGGCGGGCACCCCGGCCTCAGCCGGCTCGCGTCACGGGCGCCGGGTCGCCGGCGGCGGCCATCACGCCTGCGCCGTTCTCGGGCGCCTGCCCGACCCGCCAGCCATGCCGCTCGACCCGGAGCTCGCCCGGCTCGGGCTCGGGGAGATCGATCGACCAGTCGCCCTCGGCCGATACCGCGCGGTAGGCCTGGGCGAGGATCGTCGCCGCCACGACGAGGTCGTCGCGATCGTGGCCGGCGGCCACCGACAGTCGCAGGCGCGAGGTGCCCTCGGGGACGGTCGGCGGACGGATCGCCTGCGCATAGACGCCGGCATCGAGCGCCCGCCGGCAGATCGCGACAGCGCGGTCTGCGTCGCCCGCGGCGAGCGGCATGATGTGCGCGCCGGCGCCGCCGGGACGGAGGCCGGCGGCAGCGAGCGCCGCCCGCAGCGTCGAGGCGTTGGTGCGCAGGCGGGCGACCCGCTCCGGCTCGGAGGCGATGATGCCGAGCGCCGCCGCCGCGGCCGCCGCGGCAGCGGGGGGCAGCGCGGTCGAGAAGATCAGCGGCCGCGCGGTATTGACGAGCAGGTCGCGGATCGGGCGCGCGACGCACGCGTAGGCGCCGTAGCTGCCGAGTGACTTTCCGAGCGTGCCGACGAGGACGTCGACCTCGCCGGCCAGGCCCGCCTCGGCCACCGAGCCCCGCCCGCCGGGCCCGAGCGCGCCGACCGCGTGGGCGTCGTCGACCATCAGCTTCGCGCCGTGACGGCTTGCGAGCTCGCGCAGCCAGGCGAGCTGGGCGACGTCTCCGTCCATCGAGAACAGCCCGTCGGTGACGATCAGACCGCAGTGGCCGGGCAGCCGATCGAGGGCCCAGGCGAGGTGCTCGAGGTCGCGGTGGCGGTACACGAACGTCTCGGCGCCGGCGAGGCGGCAGCCGTCGACGATGCTCGCGTGATTGAGCTGATCGGAGAAGACGACGTCGCCGCGCCGCGCGAGCGCGGCGATGATCCCGGTGTTGGCGAGGTAGCCGGAGCCGAACAGGAGCGCCGACTCGGTGCCGTGAAAGGCGGCCCGATCCTGCTCGAGCCGGTCGTGCGGCTCCATGTTGCCGGAGACCAGCCGCGACGCTCCGGCGCCCACCCCCCAGCGTTCGACGGCCTCGGCGGCGGCGGCGACGACGTCGGGGTGGGAGGCGAGGCTGAGGTAGTCGTTCGAGCAGAGCAGCAACACGTTGCGACCGTCGAGCTCGACCCTCGGGCCCTGCGCAGAGGCGACCGTGCGCATCCGCCGGAACAGCCCGTCGGCCCGGATGGCGTCGAGCCGCTCCCCGACGGTGGCCGCGCGGAGCTCGTCCACGATCACGCCGCCTCGCCGCGGTTCGGGGAGGGGTAGGCGGGGGGCTTCCGCCTCTTCTTGACCACGCGGAGCTGCGTCGAGGGGTCCCAGAGCGGCGCCTCGTCCCGGCCGTCGATCAGGTCTCCGATCGGCGTCTTCGGGGTCGATCCGTCGAGCCAGCCGCTGCGGTTGTCGGGCCGCGGGTTGGCGCCGTTGTCGGGTTGGCGGGCCACGTTGAGCCCGAGGTCGGTGAACATCTTCCGATCGTCGGCGGGCTCGGCGCCGAGCGTCGTCAGGAAGTTGCCCATCATCACCCCGTTGAGCCCGGCCCTGACGGCGAGCGGCTGCAGCTCGTGCAGGTTCTCGACCCGGCCGCCGCAGATGCGGAACAGGGCATCGGGCAGGATCAGGCGGAAGATGGCGATCCACTTCACGACCTCCCAGGGATCCATCAGCGACCGGTCGCCGAACTTGGTGCCGGCGCGCGGATTGAGCAGGTTGATCGGCAGCGACGTCGGGTTGATCCCGGCCAGCTCGAACGCCATCTCGACCCGCTGCCGCGGCGACTCGCCGAGGTTGAGGATGCCGCCGACGCAGGCCTCCATCCCGGCCCCGCGGACCGCGTCGATGGTCCTGATCCGCCCCTCGTAGCGAACCGTGGTCGTGACCTCGTCGTAGTAGGAGCGTGCGGTCTCGACGTTGTGGTGGACGCGTTGGACGCCGGCGTCGGCGAGCCGGCGGGCGCGGTCGCCGGAGAGGTGGCCGATCGACGCGCAGCGCTTCAGGTTCGTGTGCTCGGCGACCAGTCGGGCCCCCTCGACGACCTTCTCGAAGTCTCGCTTGGAGAGGCCCTGGCCCTGGGTCACCATGCAGAACCGGTGGGCGCCGGCAGCCTCCGCCGCCTTCGCGTGCTCGAGGATCTGCTCGGGCTCCATCATCGGGTGCATCGGCGTGTCCGCCTCGGCATAGCGCGACTGGGCGCAGAAGCCGCAGTCCTCGGCGCAGCCGCCTGACTTCGCGTTGACGAGCGAGCACATGTCGGTCGCGTCGCCGAAGTTGGCCGTCCGGACCTCCCAGGCCCGCTCGACGAGGTCGCCGATCTCCTCGCGGTCGGTCAGCTCTCCGAGCGCCAGCGCCTCGTCGAAGGTGATCAGTGGTGGCAAGGATCCTCCTCGAGCCCGGGGCTCTCGGCCCCTCCGCATCGCATTTGACGGGGCGATGCTTGCAGCGGCGGCGGACGGCTCCGGCGGGCGCCGCGGCGCTCCCGGCCCGCTCAGCGCATCGACGACCGCCAGCCCCTGCCCAGCGCCCGCCGCGCCCGGTCCGGCTCGCGGAAGACCCGGTCGGCGCTCGCCGGCCGGACCTCGTGGCCGAGCCGCTCGGCGAGCGTGCCGAGGGCTTCGAGCCCCGGTCCCTCGAGGTCGCGCTTGTGGCGCTCGACCTCGGCGTCGCCGCTCGCGCCCTGGGCGGAGCACGAGAGCACCTCCGGGGGCGCCGGCCGCGGCAGATCGGGGACGTCGCGGTCGGGATGCTCGAAGTCGAGGCTGCGACCGATCTGCGAGGCGTAGCGGTGGCGGGTGTTGAGGTGGCCGAGGCGGAAGCGGTAGGAGATCAGCTTCAGGATCGACTCGTGGGTGACGGTCATGTGGCTGACGCCGCCGCGTCGCGTGAACGGCGAGATCACCACGTTCGGGATCCGGAAGCCGGTGATCCCGAAGTCCTCGTCGAGGTCGCGGGAGGCGCGGTCGTCGGGGACGCGCACGGGCGCGACGTGGTCGAAGAACCCTCCCCACTCGTCGTAGTTGACGAACATCGCCCCGCGCCGGTACTGCGGCGACTCCATGAAGGCGTGAGCGACCTCGGCCATGAAGGACTGGCCGATCCGGACGTCGCCGTGCGGATGCTCGTCGCCGCTCAGCCCGTCGCCGCCGCCGCCGTCGATGAACGGCGGGTCGACGAAGGCGATCGGTGGCAGCTTCCCCGCTGCCGCGTCCTCGTAGAAGCGCTCGATCGGGCGCATCCAGCCGAGCCCGCGGGTGCCGTAGAGCGCCGGCACCGGCAGGTCGACGACGTAGTAGGCGGCCTCGACTCCGCGCGCGGCGGCGCGGTCGAAGATCGTCTCCCAGGTGTTGCCGTCGGGCAGGCCCGGCAGGACGTTCTTCTTCTGCCCGCCGGACTGGGCGGCAAGCATGTAATGGCGGTTCGGGTAGGTCGAGGCGAGGATCGAGCAGAAGTAGCGGTCGTAGGTCATGTACTCGCGGATCGCCGGCACGAGGAAGCCGAGGTCGCGGTTGCGGTAGTAGCCGAGCGCGTAGCTGTCGCTGGCCAGGTAGAAGCCGTCGAGCCTGCCCTCGCCGTACTGCAGGCGGCCGCCATCCCAGCTGTGGTCGGGGTCCTGAAAGGCGCATCCCTGGTAGTCGGGCGGCAGGTAGTGGGTGCTGTGGCGGCTGCCGCCCGGTCCCGGGAAGCTGAGCCCGGCGTTGACGCCGTCGGCCCCGCGCAGCGATCCCAGGTAGTGGTCGAAGGAGCGGTTCTCCATCATCAGGACGACGACCGTGTCGAGCGGCATGTTGCGGGCGCTCGGGAAGCGGTGCCTGCGGGCCTGCCGGCGAGCCGCCAGCGAGACGAGCGTGTCGGCGGGCAGCACCGTCGCGAGGCCGGCGACGCCGGCGGCCGCCGCCGTCCGGGCGAGGAAGTCGCGGCGGCGCCAGGACTCCTCCGGGTGCTCGGCCTCGGCGCGCTCCTCGGCCTCGTTCCGCGGGCCGGCGTCGTCGGCGCTCATCGGGCCGCCCTCGATGCCTCGGGGACGACCACCCGCTCGCAGTCGTAGACGCCGTCCTCGACCCGGTCGACGTAGGCGACGTCGTCGCCCGATCCGCAGTTGATCTCGTCGGGGCGGCCGTCGCGCGCCCGGATCACGTCCCTTCCGGCGCCCTGGACCTGCCGACCGTTGCGCATGTTGAACTGGTCGCGGCCGGGGCCGCCGACCATCAGCGCTCCCTGGCCCTGGCCGATCAGCCGGTCGGAGCCGCGGCCGCCACGCAGCCGGTCGAATGCGGGACCGCCGAAGAGCTGGTCCCCGCGCGCCCTACCGACGATCACATCGGGGGCCTTGCCCCCGCGGAGGACGTCGGGCCCGGGCGTGCCGATGATCGCCGCGGCCTGATCGGAGCTCGCGAGCGAGGTCGCGGCCTGCGTGAAGAGGGCGAGTGCGCCGCCCAGCGCAACGACGGTGGCGGCCGCAGCGAGAGCGGCGAGCGCCGCGCCCGGGGTCCGCGGCAATGCGGCCCGCGGGCGTCGCCTCGGCTCTCCCTCCGGCATCATCGACAACCTACCCGCGCGAGCGCCGCCGCACGCCGGTCGGTCACGGCGTCGACGTCGCGGGCGGCTCGCCGTCTGCGGGCATCGCGTCCGGGTCGGTCGGGCTGCGGGCGGCCGTCGTCCGCGTCTTCAGGCTGCACTCGTTCAGCGCCCGCGCGTAGAAGCCGAGGTACTCGCGCCAGTTGCCGTTCCAAAAGCCGGAGTCGTGGCCGCCGGGGCCGTCGCGGACGACCGGGTCGAGGCCGCGCGCGCGCAGCGCGTCCTCGAACGCCTCGTCGCCGGCGAGGAAGGGGTCTTCGTCGCCGGCGTCGATCCACAGCCGCGTGCGCCGGTAGGGGCTCGGCTCCTCGGCCGCGGCGGCGATGATGTCGTTGCGCTCGAAGTCGGCGGAGTCGTCGAAGGCGCCGTCGGCGGTCTCCGAGGCGGACTCCCAGATCGCCGGCGAGTGGCCGCCGATCGCGCAGAAGCGGAGCGGCGCCAGGCGGGCGATGTCGTAGGCGCCGAAGCCGCCCATCGAGATGCCGCCGATCGCGACCTTGCGCGGGTCGATCTCGTAGCGGCGGATCAGCTTCGGGACGAGCTCGTCGAGGACGTAGCTCGCCCACGGGCCGCTCTCGCGGTCGTGCCAGTAGGAATTGGCGCCGCCGTCGGGGAAGGCGACGACCGGCGCCCGGTCGCGGAGGTCGGCGAGCGCCTCGAACACCGGATCGACGAGGTAGCTGCGCTCGTCCTCGCCGCGCCCGTGCAGGAAGACGAGCAGGCCGCGACCGTTGTCGGGGATCCGGCGCGGCACCACGACCCGGACGGGCAGCGTCCGCCCGAGCAGCGCGCTGTCCACGTCGATCTGGTGGATCTTCGCGCCGAAGGTCGCCCGGGTCGGCTCGTCGCTGAGCCAGAGCCGCTGGATCGCGAACGCGGCCGCGATCACCGCGGCGGCCGCGACGATCCGCAGCACGATCACCCGGGCCGGGTGGGGCGGGCCGGCGATCGTACGCTCGAGCTCCTCCGGCGGCGGCATCTCGGGATCGCTCACGGCAGCGACGGTAGCGAGCGGCCGGGTCGGCCCACGGAGCACCGCTGGCCGGACGCGTGCAGCGACGCCGGCCCCGGCGCGCGGCCAGTAGAAAGTAGTAAGTTCTACTTCCTACTTTGGCGGTACTGCAATCCCGCATAGACACGGGCTCGGAGGCCTACGGGGAGAATCGCGAGCGGATGCTCGAGCGGCTCGCCAAGCTCGACGAGGAGCAGCGGAAGGCGCGGCTCGGCGGCGGCGAGAAGCGGATCGAGCGCCACCATTCGCGCGGGCGCCTGCTGCCGCGGGAGCGGATCGAGCTGCTGCTCGATCGCGACTCGCCGTTCCTCGAGATCGGCGCCCTCTGCGCCTACGGCTCCGAGTACGAGGTGGGCGCCTCGCAGGTGAACGGGATCGGCGTCGTCGCAGGCGTCGAGTGCATGGTCGGCGCCTCCGATCCGACCGTCCGCGGCGGCACCTCGAACCCCTACACGCTGCGCAAGAACCTCCGCGCCCAGGAGATCGCGATGGCCAACCGGCTGCCGGCGATCGGGTTCGTCGAGTCCGGCGGCGCCGATCTGCCGCGGCAGAAGGAGATCTTCGTCCCCGGCGGCGCCAACTTCCGCAACATCACCCGCAAGTCGGCGGCCGGGATCCCGACGGTCGCGCTCGTCACCGGCAACTCGACCGCCGGCGGCGCCTACCTGCCCGGCATGTCCGACTACACGGTGATGGTCCGCGAGCAGGGGCTGATCTTCCTCGGCGGCCCGCCGCTGGTGAAGATGGCGACCGGGGAGGAGGCCGAGGAGGAGGCGCTCGGCGGCGCCGAGATGCACTCGCGGGTCTCCGGCGTCTCCGAGTTCATCGCCGCCGACGAGGCCGACGCCGCCCGGATCGGCCGCGAGATCGTTCGCAACCTGAACTGGCGCAAGCGCGGGCCGGCGCCGCGCGGGGAGGGGGCGGGCCCGGTCCACGACCCGGAGGAGCTGCTCGGGATCGCCTCCCACGACCTCCGGATCCCCTTCGACGCGCGCGAGGTGATCGCCCGCGTCGTCGACGGCTCCCGCTTCGACGAGTTCAAGCCGGCCTACGGGACCCAGCTCGTCACCGGCTGGGCGGAGCTGCACGGCTGGCCGATCGCGATCCTCGCCAACAACGGCGTGATCTTCAACGAGGACGCCGAGAAGGCCGCCCACTTCATCCAGCTCGCCGACCGGGTCGACACGCCGCTCCTGTTCATGCAGAACACGACCGGCTACATCGTCGGTGAGCAGTACGAGCAGCGCGGGATCGTCAAGGCGGGGGCGAAGATGATCAACGCGGTCGCCAACGCCGGCGTCCCGAAGCTGACGCTGATGATGGGCGGCTCCTACGGCGCCGGCAACTACGGCATGTGCGGGCGCAGCTTCGAGCCCCGCTTCATCTTCAGCTGGCCGAACCACAAGACCGCGGTGATGGGGCCGAAGCAGCTCGCCGGGGTGATGGAGATCGTCATGCGGGCCGGAGCGGAGCGTCGCGGGATCGAGGTCGACGAGGAGGCGCTCGGCGCCGGCACGAAGGCTGTCGAGGACCAGATCGAGGCCGAGTCGGACGCGTTCGTCGCCAGCGGCGAGCTCTGGGACGACGGCATCATCGACCCGCGCGACACGCGGACGGTGCTCGGGATCGCGCTGTCGGCGGCGCTGAGCGAGGCCTGCGAGGGATCGGGGCGCTTCGGCGTCTTCAGGATGTAGCGGCGATGGCGCGCTCGTTCACGAAGGTCCTCGTCGCCAACCGCGGCGAGATCGCCCGCCGGGTCTTCGTCGCCTGCCGTGCGCGTGGGATCGCGACGGTTGGAGTCCATTCCGACCCCGATGCGGCGGCCCCTTTCGCCGCCGAGGCCGACGAGGCCGTGCCGCTCACCGGTGCGAGCGCGGCCGAGACCTACCTCGACATCGACCGGCTGCTCGACGCGGCGGCGCGGACCGGCGCCGACGCCGTCCACCCCGGCTACGGCTTCCTCGCCGAGAATGCCGACTTCGCCGAGCGGGTGATCGCGGCAGGCCTCGTCTGGATCGGCCCGCCGCCGGCGGCGATCGCGGCGATGGGCTCGACGGTCAGGGCGCGCGAGCTGACGGCGGCGGCCGGGGTGCCGGTCGGCCCCGGGCGGGCGCTCGG